>JANOLY010000044.1:0-5582 GCA_031420055.1 Burkholderiales bacterium
ATGATGCAGCACGGTGCCGAGCCCGATGCCGCCGTTGTCAAGGAGATCCTGGCCAAGGTGCATGACAAGGGCCAGGGCACGGGACCCAAGGAAGAAGTCGGCCAGGATCTCCTTGACGACGGCGGCATCGGGCTCGGCACCGTGCTGCATCATCACCGCGCTGTAGCCCTTGGCGGCAGCACCGATGTCGCGCAGGTCGGGCTCGGCGCCGCTCCACCAGGTGCCGAACATCTTCTCGCGCGGGAAGCCCGTGGCCACGGCTTCCTTGATGGCGGTGGACGTCATCACGCCCCAGGTCTGCATGATTACGAAGTCGGGCCGCTGCTGGCGCACCTGCAGCCAGATGGCCTTTTGCTCCACGCCCGGCGCCGGCACCGGCAGCAACTGCAGCGTGAAGCCGTGCGTGGCGGCGCGCTCTTGCACGATGGGCAGCAGCTCTTTGCCAAACGGGCTGTCGTGGAAGACCACGGCGATCTTCTTGCCCCGCAGCTTGTCCCAGCCGCCTTCTCTTTTGGCGATGTGCTGCAGCAGCGTGTCGCCGGCCACCCAGTAGTGGCCGATGAGCGGGAAGTTCCACTTGAACACGCCGCCGTCGGCCGAATCGCTGCGGCCGTAGCCCGAGGTGATCATCGGGATCTTGTCGGTGGGCACCTTCTCGGTGAGCGCGAAGGTGATGCCGGTGGACAGCGGCTGGAACACCGTGGCGCCGCCGTGCTTGCCCTTCAGGCGCTCGTAGCACTCCACGCCGCGGTCGGTGGCGTAGGCGGTCTCGCATTCCTCGACCAGCGTCTTCACGCCGTTGATGCCGCCGCGGGCGTTGACCAGCTTCATGTAGTCGGCATAACCGTTGGCAAAGGGCGTGGCGTTGGGTGCCACGGGGCCTGTGCGGCCGGTCAGGCTGGGGAAAAACTGGACCTTTTCCTGGGCCCAGGCGGCGGGGGCAGCCAAGCTGGCAACCAGGGCGGCCAGCGCAATCTTGTCGAGCTTCATCGTGTTGTCTCCAATGCTGTTGCTATGTCGATTGCACTCGTCAGTGCTTGCCAGGTCAGGCGGCCCGTCGGCCCGTTGAAAAAACCGTCATCAACTCAATGCGGGAATGGCCACAGGCGCATCTTCTCTTTGCCTATGGACCACAAGCGCGCCAAGCCGTGCGGCTCGACGATGAGGAAGAACACGATCAGCGCGCCAAAGATCATCAGTTCGGTGTGCGCCACCGTCGCGGTGCTGATGGTCACGCCCACCACAGCCCCCAGCGCCGGCAGGGCCTGGTTCAAGAAGATGGGCAGCACGACGATGAAGGCCGCGCCGAAGAAGCTGCCCATGATGGAGCCCAGGCCGCCGATGATGATCATGAACAGCAACTGGAAGCTGCGGTCGATGGAAAACGCCGCCGGTTCCCACGAGCCCAGGTGCACAAAGCCCCACAGCGCGCCGGCCACGCCGACGATGAAGGAGCTGACCGCAAACGCCGTCAGCTTGGCGTAGACCGGGCGGATGCCGATGACGGCTGCCGCCACGTCCATGTCGCGTATGGCCATCCACTCGCGCCCGATGTGGCTGCGCACCAGGTTCTTGGCCATCAGCGCAAAGACCACCAAGAAGCCCAGGCACAGCAGGTACTTTTCGACCGGCGTGTTGATGCTGATGCCGAACAGGTTGAGGTTGGACACCGACACCGAACCCGACGACGAGTTGTTGGTGAACCAAGAGATGCGCAGGAAGGCCCAGTCGGTGAAGAACTGCGCCGCCAGCGTGGCCACCGCCAGGTACAGGCCCTTGATGCGCAGGCTGGGGATGCCGAACAAAACCCCCACCACGGTAGCGCAGGCGCCGCCCAACAACACCGCCAGCAACAGCGGCATGCCGTCGATGCGCACCATGAAGTTGTAGGCCGCATACGCCCCCACGGCCATGAAGGCGCCGGTGCCCAGCGAGATCTGCCCGCAGTAGCCGACGAGGATGTTCAGCCCCAGCGCGGCCAGCGCCAGGATGAGGAAGGGGATCAGCACGGCGCGGAACAGGTACTCGTCGGCCAGCAGCGGCACACCGATCACAGCAAATGCCAGCAGCAGCCAGATGCCGATGCGGTCCTGCGTGACGGCGAACACCTGCTGGTCAGCGCTGTAGCTGGTTTTGAACTGACCGTTTTCTCTGTACAGCATGCTCAGACCCGGTCAATGATTTTTTCGCCGAACAGCCCTTGCGGCCGTATCAGCAAGACAAACAACACCAGCACGTAGCCGAACCAGATCTCGATGCCACCGCCCAGGCTGGGGCCCAGGTAGACCTCGGACAGCTTCTCGCCCATGCCGATGAGCAGGCCGCCGATGATGGCGCCGGGCACGCTGGTGAGGCCGCCCAGGATGACCACTGGCAGGGCCTTCAGCGCCAGCACCGACAGCGAAAACTGCACGCCCAGCTTGCTGCCCCAGATCATGCCGGCCACCAGTGCCACGAAGCCGGCCACGCTCCACACGATGACCCACACGCGCGACAGCGGTATGCCTATGCTCTGCGCGGCCTGGTGGTCGTCGGCCACCGCGCGCAGGGCGCGGCCGGTGGATGTCTTCTGGAAAAACAGGCTCAAGCCCACCACCAGCGCGGCGGCAATGGCCGCGGCATAGAGGTCTTCCTTGTTCACCAGGACGCCGCCGGGGAAGGTGCTTTCCAGCAAGAACATGGGGTCCTTGGGCAGGCCGATGTCGATCTTGTAGATGGCGCTGCCGAACAGGGTCTGGCCCAGCCCGTCAAGGAAGTAGGTGATGCCCAGCGTGGCCATCAACAAGGTGATGCCCTCCTGGTTCACCAGCTTGCCCAGCACCAGCCGCTCGATCAGCCAGGCCACGGCCACCATCACCAGCATGGCGCCGCCAAAGGCCAGCAGGTTGGCCAGCAGCTTGTTGTCAAAGCCCAGCAGCGCGGGGAACCATTCCGAGAAACGCGCCATCGCCAGCGCCGCGAACAGCACCATCGCGCCTTGCGCAAAGTTGAACACGCCGCTGGCCTTGAAGATGAGCACGAAGCCCAGCGCCACCAGCGAATACAGCATGCCCGACATCAGGCCGCCGATGAGGGTTTCGAGGAACGGTCCCATCAGTGGCTCGTCCCCAAATAAGCGCTGATGACTTCGGGGTTGGCGCGCACCTCGTCGGGCGTGCCGTCGCCGATCTTTTTGCCGTAGTCGAGCACCACCACGCGGTCGCTGATGTCCATCACCACGCTCATGTCGTGCTCGATCAACACGACGGTGGTGCCGTACTCGCTGTTCACGTCCAGGATGAAGCGGCTCATGTCCTGTTTCTCTTCGACGTTCATGCCGGCCATGGGTTCGTCCAGCAGCAGCACCGTGGGTTCCATGGCCAGCGCGCGGCCGAGGTCCACACGTTTTTGCAGTCCATACGGCAAGCGGCCCACGGGGGTCTTGCGGTAGGCCTGGATTTCCAGGAAGTCGATGATGCGTTCGACCACTTCGCGGTGCTGGCTTTCCTCGCGCTCGGCAGCACCCCAGCCAAAGCCGCGCACCGCCTGCTGGAAGAGGTTGGTCTTCATGCGCAGGTTGCGCCCGCTCATGATGTTGTCCAGCACGCTCATGCCCTTGAACAGCGCCAGGTTCTGGAAGGTGCGCGCCATGCCCATCTCGGCCGTCTTTCGCAACCGCAGGCGGCTGCTCATGTGGCTAAAGGTCTGGCCGCGAAACGTGATGCGGCCTTCTTGCGGCGTGTACACGCCG
Source organism: Burkholderiales bacterium (assembly GCA_031420055.1). GTDB lineage: Bacteria > Pseudomonadota > Gammaproteobacteria > Burkholderiales > Burkholderiaceae_C > Rubrivivax. Next base: position 3,731 of record JANOLY010000044.1, read on the forward strand.
TTGATGCAGTTGAGCATGCTGCTCTTGCCCGCGCCGTTGGGGCCGATGATGGCGCGCAGTTCGTGCTCGCGCACGTCGAAGCTGATGTCGCTGAGGGCCTTCACGCCGCCAAATCGCAGCGAGATGTTCTTCACCTCGAGGATCACATCGCCAATGGCACGTGTGTTCATTGGGGCACCCTGCGCGCTGCGCGCGGTCCCGCCAAGCGGGAGTGAGCCCCTTCGGGCGGCCGGGCGGGGCTCACGCTGCTGCCTTCACGTTGGCAAAGGTCTTGGCGTCGACGATTTTCAGCGTGGCGCTGACACTGCCGCTGCGGCCGTCTTCGAACTTCACCGCGGTGGCTATGAACTGCTCGGTCTTGCCGCCGTACAGCGCGTCCACCAGCACCAGGTACTTGTCGGCGATGGCGCCGCGGCGGACCTTGCGGGTGCGCGTGAGCTCACCGTCGTCGGCGTCCAGCTCTTTGTGCAGCACCAGGAAGCGCGTGACCTGGCTGCCGGCCAGCAAGGTGTCCATGGCCAGGTCGGCGTTGACCTTCTCCACACACTCGCGCACCAGCTCCAGCACCTCGGGCTTGCCCGCCAGGTCGGTGTAGCCGGCGTAGGGCAGGTTGCGCCGCTCGGCCCAGTTACCTATGGCCTCGTAGTCGATGTTGACGAAGGCGCAGACCCTGTCGCGCTTGTCGCCAAAGGCCACGGCTTCCTTGATGAAGGGGAAGAACTTGAGCTTGTTCTCGACGTACTTGGGCGCAAAGAGCGCGCCGTCGTTGGCGCCGCCCTGGATGCGGCCCACGTCCTTGGCGCGGTCGATGATCTTCAAGTGGCCGCTGGCGTCCAGGAAACCGGCGTCGCCGGTGTGGTACCAGCCGCCAGCGTCTAGCACCTCGGCGGTGGCCACGGGGTTCTTGTAGTACTCCTTGAGCAGGCCCGGGCTCTTGACGAGTATTTCGCCGCTGTCGCTGACGCGGATTTCCACGCCGTCGATGGGCACACCCACGGTGTCCGAGCGCGCCTGGTGGTCGGGCTGCAGACACACGAACACGGCGGTCTCGGTGGAGCCGTACAACTGCTTCAGGTTGATGCCGATGGAGCGGTAGAAGGTGAACAGGTCTGGGCCGATGGCCTCGCCGGCGGTGTAGGCCACACGCACCCGGTTCAGGCCCAGCGAGTTGCGCAGCGGGCCGTACAGGCACAGGTTGCCCAGGCCGTAGGCCACGCGGTCGAGCACGCCCACAGGTGTGCTGCCGCCGTCCAGAAGCGCCGGGCCGACGCGGCGGGCCAGGGCCATAAAGGTGCGGAACAGCCAGCGCTTGGGCGCGCTGGCATCTTCCATGCGGATCATCACGCTGGTCAGCAAGCCCTCAAACACCCGCGGTGGCGCAAAGTAGTAGGTGGGCCCGATCTCCTTCAGGTCGATCATCACCGTGGCAGCGCTCTCCGGGCAGTTCACCACGTAGCCACAGGCCAGCCACTGCGCATAGCTGAAGATGTTCTGGCCGATCCATGCGAGCGGCATGTAAGCCAGCACTTCCTCTTTGGAGGTGAGATGGTCAAATTCGGCACCGGCCCGGGCACTGTCGAGCAGGCTGTTGTGTGTATGCACCACGCCCTTGGGATTGCCGGTGGTACCTGAGGTAAAGAACATGGCAGCCACATCGCGCGGGTCGGCCTTGTCGACTTCAGCCCTGAACCAGCCGGGCTCACCGGCTGCAAAAGCCTGACCGTCAGCGATCAACTGGTCAAGCCAAACCAGTCCAGGCTCTGCGTAGTTGCGCAAGCCACGCGGTTCGTCAAAAATAATGTGGCTCAGGTCTGGGCAGCGGTCGCGAATCTCCAGCAGCTTGTCGACCTGC
>JANOLY010000045.1:0-2341 GCA_031420055.1 Burkholderiales bacterium
TCGTTCAGGCCGGCCAGGGCGGGGTCGTTGGTGAAGTCCACCGGGTGCATTTCCAGCGCCGGGTTGCGGTCCATGAAGCGGTACAGCTTGGCCGAACCCAGCGCAAAGGTGGCCACCATGCGGCCCGGCAAATAGTTCTTACGCCGGTTGTTCACGGCGCCGCTTTCCACCAGGGTCATGATGCCGTCGCCGACCATCTCGGTGTGCACGCCCAGGTCGTGCTTGTGGGTGAGTTGCATCACCACCGCGTCGGGGATGCCGCCGTAGCCGATCTGCAGCGTCGAGCCGTCGTCGATGAATTCGGCCACGTACTTGCCGATGGCTTCTTGCACCGCGCCTATCTTGGGCAGGCCCACTTCCAGCACCGGCTCTGTGCTTTCCACCAGCGCGGCGACTTGCGAGATGTGCACATGGCAGCGGCCGTTGGCAAAAGGCACATTGGGGTTGACCTCGAGCACCACGGCGCGTGCACGGCGCACGGCGGCCATGGTGTAGTCGGTGCCCAGGCTCAGCGCAAAGTAGCCGTGCGCGTCCATCGCGCTTGCCATGCTGAAGACCACCTCGCTGGCGATCTGGCCGCGGTCGATGAGCTGCGGGATCTCGGAGAAGTAGTTGGGCGTGAAGTCGACCCAGCCGGCCTGCCCGCCGGCCCGCGTGGCGCCACCATAGAAGAAGGCGACGTGGCGAACATGTTGCACGGTGGCGGGGTCGAGGTAGGCGTACTTGCGCATGGCCAGGACCTGCGAAACCGTCACACCGTGCAGGCGGTGGCGCTGGTCTGACAAGGCATTCAGCAGGGCCGGGGGTTCGCCCACGCCGCTGGGCACGATGATGGTGTCGCCGTCGCGCACCAGCGCCGCTGCGTCAGCGGCGCTGCGCCGCTTGCTTGTGTATTGGTCTTGCCAGGCCATGGGCAGCTCCGTTTAGCGCATGACGAGCGCCGTCGGCGGCGATGATAGGCGCGGGCCGTGCCGCGTGCCGCCCTTCAGGCCAGCAGGTCCAGCGGGCGGATGGCCGCGCTGCCGGGCAGCACGGTGTGGTCGAGCGCGGCGCGTGACACGCCCAGGTGGTCGGCCAGCAGCGGGCGCAGGGCGGCGCGCAGGTCGGTGGTGACGCGCAGGTCGCGGGCCTCAAAGCGTTCATGGCGGGCCAGGCCGGGCCAGTCGGCCAGCACCCGGCCGCCCTTCACCGCGCCACCCAGCACAAAGGCTGCGCCGCCGCTGCCGTGGTCGGTGCCTTGGGTGCCGTTCATGGCCACTTCACGGCCGAACTCGGTGGCCACCAGCACCACGGTGCGGGCCCACGCGTTTGTGGCTTCGGGTGCGGTGAGACCTTCGCGCAGGGCGGCCAGGGTGGCGTCCAGCGTGCGCAGGCTGTTCGACATTGCACCTTGAGGCGCGGCCTGGTTGGCGTGGCTGTCCCAGCCGCCTATTTCCAGCACCGCCACTTGCGTGCCTTTGACCAGGAACTCGGCCGCCTTGCGCGCCAGCGCCACGGCGCGGCCGCGGCCGCCGCCACCAGCGGCCATGCCGCCCATGCCAGCCATATCGGGGTCTTCGCGCAAGCCGCGGGCGCGCGCCAGCGCCTGCGCCAGCGCGGGGTCGTTGCGGTACATGATGGTCAACCGGGCGACCAGGTCGGCAGTGGGTTCGGGCAGCACCGAAGGCGCCCAGGTGTCCACCGCCGTCGGCCCGCGCAGCACCAGCGGCACGGCGGTTTCCAGCGCCACGGCGCGCAGTGATGCGGTGCCGCTGGCGCCGGCCAGGGCGCGGCCCAGCCAGCCGGTGCTCAGTTCGTGGGGTCGCGCGCCGCCCGATTCAAGCACCTGCTGGGCGTCGAAGTGCGATCGCTCGCGGTACGGCAGGCCCACCGCGTGCAGCACGGCGGCCTCGCCGCGCCAGTACATCGCGTGCAGTTGCGGCAACAGCGGGTGCAGGCCAAACGGGCCTTGCAGCGGCAGCGCAGCAGTGCCGAACTGGGCCAGCGCGCCGCGGGCATCGGCAAATGCGGGGTCGCCCAGGGCGGGCACCGCGGTCAGGCCGTCCATGCCGCCGCGCAACACGACGAAGACGAAGCGGTTGCCGCTGGCGGGCGCGGCAGCAGCGCCCACACTCAAAGTCGCCCAGGGGCTGAAGGTGCCGGCCGCCAGGGCGGCACGCAGGAGATGGCGACGGGTGGTCATGGCGGTGCCTGTGGTTGACGGACGGTTCAACGGCGCTGGAACTCGGGCGCCAGCAGCAGCAGCGCCAGGGCCTGGGGGCCGTCTGCCGCGCGTTCGATCTGGCGTGCGGTGTCGTCGCTGAGCAGCGGGCCCAGGCTGGCGCGGGCCAGGGCGCGGGCG
>JANOLY010000046.1:0-10503 GCA_031420055.1 Burkholderiales bacterium
CTGGTTCTTCCCCGGCGGCGGCTGGCTGGCGCCGCGGGCCTTGATCGACCACGTTCTGCTCGGCCTGCGCTTCGTGGGCGGCGCACAGGTCGCGGCCATGCGCCCCGCGGGTGGCCGCTGGCAGCTGCTGAACGGCAGCGGCCAGGTGCTGGCCGAGGCCGCGGTGGTGGTCCTGGCCAACGCAGCGCAGGCCGCGCAGTTGCTGGCGCCCTGGGGCGCGGCGGCGTGGCCGCTGCAGCGCTCGCGCGGCCAGCTCAGCCACTGGCAGGGCAGCGCCGGCGGGCTGGCCTTGCCGCTGGCCGGCGACGGCTATGCCTTGCCCTTGTCGGCTGCCATGGGCGGCGGCGTGCTCTGTGGCGCCACCAACCATGTCGGCGACGACGAGGCCGCCGAGCGCGCCGCGGACCACGGCTTCAACCTGGAACGCGTGGCCCGGCTGTGCGCTTTGTCGCCGCCGGCCGGCGCCGTGCTGCGCGGGCGCGTTGCCTGGCGCGTGCAGACCGACGACAGGTTGCCCGTGGTGGGGCCGCTGCCCCTGCGCGCCGCCGACGGGTCGCGCAGCGACCAGGCCCGGCTGCTCGCGCGCCGCGAAGGCTTGTTCGTGTGCACGGCCCTGGGCGGGCGCGGCATCACGCTGGCGCCGCTGCTGGGGGCTGTGGTGGCCGCGCAGGTGGCAGGCACACCGCTGCCGCTGGAGCAGGGCCTGCTGGACGCCATCGACCCCGGCCGTTGGCAGGTACGCGCAGCGCGGCGGGCTTGAACGCGACGTGACAGCCGGGGCTGCGGGTCAGGTAGGGCCGGCTTCGGCCGGCGGCTCGGCTTCGTCAGGCTCGTCGGCCAGCGGCGGCAGGCCAGCGGCCTTGCGGGCGGTCTTTTCCTTGTCCTTCTCTTCCTTTTTCTTCTTCTTGGCCAGTTCGCGCTGGCGCTTTTCGAAAGAGTAGTTGGGTTTTGCCACGGGCTGTCCTCAGCGGTTCGATGTGGGGATTAGAACACCAGCGTCTGCACGCCCTGCGCCGTTCCCAGCAGGCACAGCGCAGCGCGGTGGCGGGCGAAGATGCCCACCGTCACGACCCCGGGCCACTGGTTGATCTCCTGCTCCATCGCCAGCGGGTCGGTGATGTGCAGGCCGTGCACGTCCAGCAGCGGGTGGCCGTTGTCGGTGATCACACCGGCGCGCAGCACCGCCGTGCCGCCCAGCGCGGCAAAACGGCGCGCCACCTGGGCAGCGGCCATGGCAATCACCTCCACCGGCAGCGGGAAGGCCCCGAGCACAGCCACGCGCTTGGACTCGTCAGCGATGCAGATGAAACGCTCGGCCAGGTCGGCGACGATCTTCTCGCGCGTGATCGCCGCGCCCGCGCCCTTGGTCATGCAGCCGCGCGGGTCGATCTCGTCGGCGCCGTCGATGTACACCGGCAGGCTCTCGACCGTGCTGGCGTCGTACACCGGGATGCCATGCTCGCGCAGCCGGCGCGTGCTGGCCAGCGAGCTGGACACCGCGCCTTCGATGCGGTCTTTCATCGTCGCCAGCGCATCGATGAAGTGGTTGACGGTGGAGCCCGTGCCCACACCCACCACGGTGCCGGGTTGCACATAGGCCAGCGCAGCGCGGCCGACTTCGGCCTTGAGTTGGTCTTGAGTCATGCGTTGTCAGTACCAGTCTTCGAGCAAGAGCCCGGGCACGCGCTCGAACTCGCGTGTGTTGTGGGTTACGAGTGTGCAGCCGTGGCGGCGTGCAGTGGCCGCGATGAGCAGGTCGGCCAGGCCGATGGGCGTGCCGCGGGCTTCGAGGTGCACGCGGATGCGCGCAGCGTGGTCGGCTGCTTCGACGTCGAAGTCGATCATCCCCATGGCACCGCACATGGCTTCAAACGCAGTCTGCAGGCGGTGCCGCCCCATTCGCAGCAGCCCAAAGCGAACTTCGAACACCACCACTGAGGGCAGCACCACCGCGTGCGGGCCCATCTCGCGCAGTCTTGCGGCAGCACCGCCTTCGTTGCGCAGTGCGTGGCTAACCGTGCTGCTGTCGAGTGCGAAGCTCACCACTCTGGTCGGGGCGCGTCAGGCCCATACCCGGCTCGTAACTCCTCGGCCGAGGGGAAGTCGGGCACCGAGCCGATCAGCGCCAACACCTCAGGCGGCCATTCGTTCGCCGTCGCCTTGCGGATCAGGTCGGCGACAAACTGGCTTTGCGACACCTTGCGACGGGCTGCAACTTCACGCAGGCGCTTCTGGGTTGCTTCATCGATGTAGAGCGTCACCTGGGCCATGGCAATCCTCCTGACTGGCTGACAAGTACAGACCCAAGTATATGGACACAGCCTGCGCTTTGGCGATGGGACAATCCGTTCGATGTTCCCCGTCCCCTACGCCCTCACCCGCCCCTTCCTCTTCGGCCTGGACCCCGAGGCCGCTCACGACCTCACGCTGGCCAGCATCGCGCGTTTGCAGAACACGCCGGCGCAGTGCCTGTGGGCGCAGCCACGGGTCGATGACGCCGTCACGGTCGCGGGCCTGCGCTTCCCCAACCGCATCGGACTGGCGGCGGGGCTGGACAAGAACGGTCGCTGCATCGACGGCCTGGGTGCCATGGGTTTTGGCTTCATCGAGGTCGGCACGGTGACGCCCAAAGCGCAGCCGGGCAACCCCAAGCCGCGCATGTTCAGGCTGCCGGCGCGGCAGGCGCTGATCAACCGGCTGGGGTTCAACAACGACGGGCTGGCGGCCTTTGTGGCCAATGTTCAGCGCGCACACAGCTTTCGACGTGGCGGCGGCATCGTGGGGCTGAACATCGGCAAGAACGCGGCCACGCCGATAGAGAACGCGCTGGACGACTACCTGCTGGGCCTGATGGGTGTGTACCCGCATGCCGACTACATCACCGTCAACATCTCCAGCCCCAATACCCAGAACCTGCGCGCGCTGCAGGGTGACGAAGCACTCGGCGCACTGCTGGCCCCGCTGCAGGAACGCCGCGAGCGGCTGGCGCGCGAACACGGCCGGCGCGTGCCGATGTTCGTGAAGATCGCGCCCGACCTGGACGAAGCGCAGGTGGCCGTCATCGCCGCCACGCTGCAGGCGCAAGGCATAGACGGCGTCATCGCCACCAACACCACGCTGGCGCGCGACGCGGTCAAGGGCCAGCCGCATGCCGAGCAGGCCGGCGGGCTGTCGGGCGCGCCGGTGCGCGAGGCCAGCAACCGCGTTGTCGCGCAGTTGCGCGCCGCACTCGGCGCGGGCTACCCCATCATCGGCGTGGGTGGTGTGATGAGTGGCGACGACGCGCGCGCCAAGATTGCGGCCGGCGCCGACCTGGTGCAGATCTACACCGGGCTTATCTACCAGGGTCCGGCGCTGGTGACGCAGGCCGCGCGCGCCGTGGCCGGGCGCTGAAGCCGGCAAGCGCGGCCCTCAGATCCGTTGGGCAAGCTGCTTGCAGCGCCGCCGGCCTGAAGCTGAGGTTGCCGATATGCATGTCGGTGTTGCCTATCAGCCGGCCGAACCAGCTGACGTGGGCTATGGCCGCCACGGCGTGGGTGTCGAGCAGGCCGAAAGTGGCCAGCCGCGCGGCCAGGTGCGCCCAAAGGCTTCGCCGGCCGCGCTGGACCCGGCCACGCCTTGCGCCACTGCTTCTTCAGCCAGCGCGGCATAGCGGCGGGCACGCTGGCACGGGCCGGCACGCACCGCCGCCAGTTCAACCCGGCTTGACGCGCAGGGCCCAGGCGAGCAGGCTGAAGCTCATGAAGGCCAGCACGGTGCTGGTCATGATGATGCGGGCGATGCGGCCGTTGTCGGCGCCGTAGCGCTCGGCCAGCAGCGACACGTTGCTGGCGCTGGGCAGAGCGGCAGCCAGGGTCAGCACGGTGATCTGGAACACGCTCAGCGGCGCACCCAGTTCGCGCGCCCCCGCGGCCAAGGTAAACACCAGCAGCGGGTGCACGAACAGCTTGATCAGCGCCACCGGCACGTAGTCCACCGGCCGCGTCTTCGTGTGGCTGTGCTGCCCGGCGCGCCACAGCACGGCGCCTATGGTGAACAGCGCCACAGGCGTGGCAGCAGCGGCCAGCATGGCCACGACGGCATCGACCGGGCCGGGCAGCCGCAGCCCCGTCACCGACAGCACGGCGCCGATGGCGATCGACCACGGCAAGGGGTTGGCCAGGGTGCCACGCAGCGCCCGCTTCAGCGCGGCGCGCGAGCCCTGTCCGGCAGCACCGTGGGCCTGGGCCAACGCAATGCACAGCGAACTCGTCACCAGCAGGTCGGCGAGCACGGCGCAGATCACCGGCCCGGCCGCCGCCGGCCCCATCAACGCCACCAGCAGCGGCACGCCCATGAAACCGGTGTTGGGGAAGGCAGCCACCAGGGCGCCAAAGGCCGCGTCCTTCAGGTGCACACGGTCATTCAACGTGACGGCCACGGTGAAGAACACGATCAGCAGTGCCGCCGCCAGGTACACCGCCAGCACGGCGGGGTTGAGCAGATCGAACAGCGGCGTGTTCATGCCAAAGCGCATCAGCATGCACGGCAGCGCAAAGTACAGCACGAAGGCGTTCAGCCCCGGGATGGCACTTTCGGGCAGGACATGGCGGCGCGCCGCCAGGTAGCCCGCCAGGACCAGCGCGAAGAACGGAACGGTGACGGCGAGAACTTCCTGCATGCGTGCAGCGAGTATCGCAAGCCCCGGCGCCGTGCCTGGGCGCGCCGCCCGGGCGTTTCGTCGCGACAAGGGCAGCATGCGTCGGATCGGCGCGGCGGCGGTCCGGCACGCGGTCTATGCTGCGCTGGCCTTCCTTCCACCGTGCCCGAGGTTCCTGCCATGTCCTTCCTGCTCGCCCTGCAACGCGCCGCTGTCGGTTTCTGGCGCTTTCTGGACGGCACCCGCCGTACGCTGCTGAACCTGTTGTTGCTGGCTGTGCTGGTGGGCCTGCTGGCGTGGGCCCTGCGGCCGGGCCCGCCGGCGCTGAAGGACAAGACCGCGTTGGTGCTGGCACTGTCGGGCGCGGTGGTCGAACAACGCGCCGAAAGCACGCGCCGCCAGCTGCTTGGCAGGCTGAGCGACCCGGCGCGCGGCCCGGGCAACAACGCCGTGCAACTGCGCGACCTGCTGGCCGTGCTGGACGCCGCCGCGGCCGACCCCAAGATCAGCCACGCCGTGCTTCTGCTGGACGACTTCACCGGCGCGGGCCTGCCGATGCTGCGCGAATTCACCGCGGCACTGGAACGCTTCAAGGCCGCGGGCAAGCCGGTGTTCGCCTGGGCGCCGGGCTACGGCCAGCGCCCGTACTTCGTGGCCGCGCATGCCACCGAGGTCTGGCTGGACCCCATGGGCAGCGTGCAGATCAGCGGCCTGGGCGGCAGGCGCAACTACTACCGCGACTTGCTGGACCGCTTGGGCATCAGCGCCAACGTGCTGCGCGCGGGCCAGTACAAAAACGCGGGCGAGATCTTCAGCGCCAACGCGCCGTCGCCAGAGACTTTGCGATCCGATGCCGGCCTGTACGACGCCCTGTGGCGCACCTGGACCGACGGTGTCGAGCGCGCGCGCAAACTGCCCGCCGGCAGCGTGCAGCGCGAGCTGAATGCCCTGCCCGGCAGCCTGCTCGCGCTGGGCGGCGACCGGGCCCGGCTGGCGCAGGAATCAGGTTGGGTGGACGCGCTGAAGACCGGCGAGCAGATGCGCAAGACGCTCATCGAGCGTGGCCGCGCCAGCACGGACGGCAAGACCTACGAGCAAATCTCGTTCGACGCCTACCTGGCCCGGCTCAAGCCCAACCAACGCGGTGACGCCGTGGGTGTGGTCGTGGCCCAGGGTCTCATCACCGATGGCCAGGCCACCGTGGAGCTGATACGCCGCGCCCGCGACAACCCGCGCATCAAGGCGCTGGTGCTGCGCGTCAACTCGCCCGGCGGCAGCGCTTACGGCAGCGAACTGGTGCGGCGCGAACTGGAGATCACCCGTGCCGCAGGCAAGCCGGTGGTGGTGTCGATGGGCGACGTGGCTGCATCGGGCGGCTACTGGATGGCCCTGGCCGCCGACGAGGTGCTGGCCGACGAGGCCACCATCACCGGAAGCATCGGCGTGCTGACTCTGCGGCCCAGCGCGCAGGCCGCGCTGGACAAGCTGGGCGTGCGCACCGGCGGCTACAGCACGCACTGGCTGCAGGGTGCGAACGACCCGCGGCGCACGCCCGACCCGCGCCAGCTGGCGATGTTGCAGGCCGACATCGACCACACCTACAAGGACTTCATCACCCGCACTGCAGCGGCGCGCAAGACCACGCCAGAAAGGATAGCCACCGTGGCCCAAGGCGCCGTGTGGACCGGCCCGCAGGCCCTGGCGCACGGCCTCATCGACCGCACCGGCAGCTTGGGCGACGCGCTGAAGGCCGCCGCCCAACGCGCCGGCCTGGCAGCCGATGCGCGCGTGCAGTACATCGAACGCGGCCCCGGCCGGCTGTCGCGTGTGCTGGGCTGGCTGGGTGTCGGTGTTGACGACGTGGCTGCGGCGCTGGAGCTGCCGCTGCTTTGGGACACCACCCGCCTGCCGCTGGCCGCAGCGGCGCAGATGCAAGAAGAACTGGCCTGGCTGACCCAAGCGGGGCTGGCCGGTGACGGCACCGCCGCGACGGGTTTGCACTGCCTGTGCACGGCGCCCTGACCCGGGGCACGCCACCTGGGCCGGCGACGCGCACCGGGTCACAATGCCTCATGTGATGTCCTCAGGGAGACCCGCATGGTGAGTGCCGTCATGTCCCGCAAGCAGCCTGCCCGCGCGGCCCGCGCCGAACCCGCGCCACCGCCGCGCGGCTCGCTGGTCACGGCGCTGGCGCGGCAGGCCCAGTCCTTCGCCAGTTCGGTTCTGGGCAACATGGGCACAGCCACCGACGTGGCGCTGACCCTGGCCAAGTCGCGCATAGACCGGCCCGGCCCCAAGGCCGCCGTCGAGAAAGGCGCGGCACTTCTGCGCGACCTGCGCCAGGCCGCCGGCTTGACCCTGGACGACCTGGGCCGCGCGCTGGAGGTCGACGACCCCGCCGTGCTGGGCCTGGCAGAAAAGGGCAAGGTGGGCCTGCCGTTTGAGCTGATCCTGCGCCTGACCGCCGTGCTGGGCCGCAACGACCCCGTCGGCTTTGTGCTGCAGATGACACGCGGCTACAACCCCAAGATGTGGAAGGCGCTGGAAGCCCTGGGTGTGGGCCACCTGTTGGTGCAGGCCGGGCGCGAACGCCAGTTCGCCAACATCTACCGCAGCCACGACGGCGCGCGTTCACTGTCGGACGCCGACTTCGCCGCGGCCCTGGCCTTCGCCGATTCGGCTTTCGCCACCGCCGTGGCGTTTCAGACGCGGCACAAGAAGTCCCGGGCCAAGGAAGCCGACGCCGGCCCGGACCAGCCCAAGCAGGGCTGACGGCCACAACGGCCGCGCCCGCGGCTCGGCCGCCGTTCAGCCTCTGTCAGACGCCGGCAGTTTCGGCGGCCGCGCCAGGTCGTCGATGCTGGTGCCCTGCTGGCGCAACAGGGCCGCCAATGCCGGCAGCAGCGGGCCCAGGCGTTCGGCTATGGCGTCGCGCACGGTGTCCACAAACACCTGCGTCGAGCGTTCAATCTCGATGTTCATCAGCGCGCCCACGGGCTTGTCGGCAAAGGTCGTCATGCGCAGCGTTTCGGGGATCAGCCAGACCTCGAACCAGCCCGCGCCACCTGCCTCGCGCTGGGCTTCGGCGACGGTCAGGCTGGCGCCGTTAACGGCGATGTAGCCCTTGGCAAACACATAACGCATCCACGGCGCGGGCACCTCGATGCGCAGCACCTGGTTGTTCTCTGGTCGGCGCACTTGCACCACCCGGGCCATGAAGTCGATGTGGCCCGACAGCGGGTGGCCGCCGATCTCGGCGCCGTCTTTGGCCGCGCGTTCGACGTTGAGGGCGCTGCCTTCGGCCAGGCCGGCCAGCGTGGTCAGCGCCAGGCTCTGCTGCATCACGTCGAAGTCGGCCGCGTCGCCGGCATGCACGGCGGTGGCGGTGAGGCAGACCCCGTCCACCGACACGCTGGCGCCCACGGCCAGGCCCTCGCAAAAGCCGGGCGCAAAGGCCAGGGTGATGCTGCGCAAGCCCGGTTTGTCGAGCAGCGACTGCACGCGCGCCGTGCCTTGAACAATGCCTGTGAACATGGGGTGCTAGCTTAGCAGCCGCCCTGCCCGCAGACAGCCCAGCACCACCTCGTCGGCGCCGCGCTGCACGGTCAGTTGGTCGTTGCGCCGCTGGCCGGTGCCGGCTGCGTCACGCGTCCACCGCAAACACATCCACCGTCGCGGCCTTGCCTTTCAGTTGCACGGGCCCCAGGGCGGTGACGGGCACCTGCCCACCCAGCGCGGCACAGGTCGCGTCGTCGATCAGGATCATGCGCTGCGCCTCCTTGGTGTAGGCCTCCAGCCTTGCGGCCAGGTTCACCGTGTCGCCGATGCAGGTGTAGGTGGCGCGCTGCTGCGTGCCGGTGTAGCCGGCCACCACCTCGCCAGTGGCAATGCCTATGCCCACCTTCAGCGCCGCCTTGCCTTCAGCCAGACGGTCGGCGTTGAACAGGGTGATGGAATCGGCCATGTCCAGCGCTGCCCGCACCGCACTGCCGCAAGGGTCGGGCAGCGACAAGGGCGCGCCGAAGATGGCCATCAGCCCGTCGCCCACCATTTGGTTGACCACGCCGCCGTGGCTGTTGATGGCGTCGAACATCAAGATGTAATACGTGTTCAACAGCTCGATGGTTTCTTCGGGCGACTGCTGCTCCACCATGCCCGTGAAGCCGCGGATGTCAGAAAACATCACCGACGCCTGCACCCGCCGCCCACCCAGCGCGAAGCCCGACTGCGCCATGTCTTGCGCCACTTCGGCGGTGGCAAAGCGGCGCACCAGCTCGCGCTGCTGGTCGCGCAGGCGCTTTTTTTCCAGCCCGGCGTTGATGCGTGCGCGCAGCAGCACGGCATTCACCGGCTTGGGCAGGTAGTCCTCGGCGCCCAGTTCGATGCAGCGCACGATGTTGGCCAGGCCTTCCACGCAGCTCGTCACGATCACCGGCAGGTCGCGCAGCTCGCGGTCGGCCTTCAGCTGTTCCAGCACGCCAAAGCCGTCGAGTTCGGGCATCTCGATGTCCAGCAGCAGCAGATCGAAGGCATCACTGGCCAGCGCCTGGCGCAGTGCGGCCAGGGCCAGCACACCGTTCTCGGCCAGCGCCACGCGGTGGCCTTGCTGCTCCAGGCTGCGCGCCAGCAGCAAGCGGTTGACCTTGTTGTCGTCGGCCACCAGCAGCCGTGCGCCGCGCTCAGCCATCGCGCAGCCCCTTCAAGGCCGTGGCGGCCTGGGCATAAGCGGCTTGCAGCGCGACGATGAGCCGCAGGTCTTGCGCGGCATCGGCATGCAGGCCGTTCAGCTCAAGGTCGCGCGCCAGCGCACCCAGCGCCTGCGCGCCAAAGGTCTGGCTGTTGGACTTGATGGAGTGCGCGGCGCGGCGGTAGCGGTCGGCGTCGGCCGCGGCGCGCGCACTGCGCAACTCGACCAGCAGCGACGGCGTTTCCTCAAGAAAGGTATCCACCAACTCGCCCACGAAGTCGGCACCGGCCGATTCCTGGAGTTCTGCGAAGGTGGCGAGGTCGATCACGGCGGTGGTCATCAAGGATCCTCTTTGGGTCGATCTAGTGTAGTTAGGGGCCGCGGCTGCGGCCGGCTTGTCGCGCAGCCTTCGCAACACAGGGAAGCTCACCCACGCCAGCACCCGCTGGGGCAAGCAAAGTACCTTGCAAAATGAGCGTGCCCCGCTCAAAAAACAAGGCTGAGTCGGCGCGAATCCCAGTCGCTGCTGACGCGGCCCATGCTCGGCGGCTGAGCGGCGCGCTTCAGCCGCCACGGCGCGCCTTCGATGCCAGCAAGGCGGCGACCAGCGCGTCCACCCGTATCGGCTTGGTCACGTAGTCGTCCATGCCGGCGGCCAGGCAGGCTTCGCGGTCGCCCTGCATGGCGTTGGCGGTCATGGCCACGATGCGCGGGCGTTCTTGCGGCTTGTACTTGGCGGTGATGCGGCGTGCGGCCTCCAGCCCGTCCATCTCGGGCATTTGCACGTCCATCAGCAGCACGTCATACGGCTGGCGCTGCACGCATTCGATGGCCTCGATGCCGTTGCTGGCCAGGTCGGCGCGGTAGCCCATTTGCTGCAGCAAGCGCATGGCCAGCTTCTGGTTCACCACGTTGTCTTCGGCCAGCAAGATGCGCAGCGGGTGGCGCTGCGCCATGGTGGCATCCAGCTTGGGTTTGCTGGCCTCGGCCGGCTTGGGCGCCGCGTTGGTCAGCAGCGTCACCAGCGTGTCGAACAACTGGGACTGGTGCAACGGCTTGCTCAGGGTCGCCTTGAACAGGCCGCCCAGGTCGCCTGCCTCGCGCCGGCCGAGCGAGGTGAACAGCACCAGCGGCAGGACCGGATTCAAGGCGTTGATGTGCCGGGCCAGCGTCAGGC
>JANOLY010000047.1:0-1832 GCA_031420055.1 Burkholderiales bacterium
TAGCTCCCGCCGCGTCTGCTTCTTCTTCATCGCGTGCTTGAGGCCGGGAAAGGCAGGCTGTTTCGGCATCGGCGGGGCTCCTCGTGGGGATGCCAAAGTCTACCAGATCACGCCAGAAACGACAGGTTTTTCAGACGTTCCTTATGTTGAAATCCATCGCCAACAACCTCGATATCGACACCATATATGAAGCCAAGCATCCCGCCATCACCACAGCCCTCAGCGACCTGAACGTCGCCCTGCGCGCTGCCCCGCCTGCGCCATTGAAACCCACCCAAGGTGCGCGCAAGGGCAAGTCCATTATCTTCGCCAAGGGTGAAAGCCTAGAGGAATGGGAGGTGCCGTTTGACCTGCCCGAAGGCTGGCCCGCGACTTCGGCGAAACCTTTTGCTGCGTTCCATACGGCGCGGCAGGCGATGCAGGTGGAAATGGACCGGTCCATCGCCGCCCATGCCGAACCTGAAACGCTGTATGACAAGCCGGAACTCGACAAATCCCGCCTGCGCATCACCGGCCCGTTCTCGCTTGAAGCGGTGCCAGCGCCAACCGTCCTGTCGCTTGATGCCAGCCAGCCGCCGGCCGAGGCGGATGCTTCGGTCGCGCGGTCTGGCGAAACCTCGCGTCAATCGCTGTGGCGCGACGAGCTGATGAAAACCGGCATCCGCGGCAAGGGCGGTGCGATGATGCGCTTTGCCGAGTTGGAGGCCATTCCCGGCGTGCGGTATCTGCATGCCTCGGGCAGCCTGGCGGACACCGGCGAACGGGTTGTGGTTAGCTTTGGCCCCGAACACGCCGCACTGGAACAAAAACAGGTCGAGCGCGCCATCGAGGATGCGCAAAAGCTGGTGCCGCGCCGGCTCTGTTGCACAAATCGTGAGGGATTCCCTGTGTGACTCCATGGTGTTAGTCGCAGGGCATGAGCAAGCACACACCCCAGACCTACCGCACGACGAACTGGCGCTCTTACAACGCCGCCCTGAAGCAGCGAGGCTCGCTGCTGATCTGGTTTGACCCGGAGACGGTATGGCTGGCTAAGCCCAGCGGAAAGCGGGGCCGCTCGGCCACGTTCACCGACGCTGCTATCCAAGCGTGCCTGACATTGAAGGCGCTGTTCGGGTTGCCATTGCGGCAGACGACGGGGCTGGTGGCAAGCCTGCTTGAGCTTGCCGGGCTTGATTGGGCGGTGCCAGACTTCAGCACGTTGTCGCGCCGACAGAAAGGTCTGAAGGTCGCCATTCCCTATCGGCCCAGCACCGGTGCGTTGCACCTCTTGATCGACAGCACCGGGATCAAGGCCGAGGGCGAAGGCGAGTGGTTCGCCAAGAAACACGGGCCATCGAAGCCACGTCAGTGGCGCAAAGTGCATCTGGGCATCGACGCGGAGACCCTGGAGATCAGGGCCATCGAGGTCACCGGCAGCCGCGTCGGAGATGCGCCGATGCTGCCCGAACTGCTCAACCAGATTCCCGCTGACCAA
Organism: Burkholderiales bacterium; assembly: GCA_031420055.1. Taxonomy (GTDB): domain Bacteria; phylum Pseudomonadota; class Gammaproteobacteria; order Burkholderiales; family Burkholderiaceae_C; genus Rubrivivax. Next base: position 1,478 of record JANOLY010000047.1, read on the forward strand.
CCCATCGGCAAGGTCAGCGCCGACGGCGCTTATGACACCCGCGCCTGTCACGCTGCCATCGCGGCACGCAGCGCCTGCGCCGTCATCCCCGCCCGCAAGAACGCGCGGCCATGGCTGGAGACCACCCCCGGCGCTCAGGCCAGGAACGACACCGTCCGTGCCACCCGCCGCCTTGGTCGCACGATCTGGAAGCGCTGGAGCGGTTACCACCGACGAAGCCTGGTCGAAACAAAGATGCGATGCTTCAAGCTGCTCGGCGAGCGTGTCATGGCGCGCGACTTCGACAGACAGGTCGCAGAGCTCCAGATCAGGGCCGCTATCTTGAACCGCTTCACGGCCCTCGGAACCCCGCAAA
>JANOLY010000048.1:0-2053 GCA_031420055.1 Burkholderiales bacterium
GGCCGCCATGGTGGGCGTGCTGGTGGGCGTGTGCCCGATGGCGCTGATGGCGCTCAAAGGGGCCTGCCGGCTACCGCTGGCGGCGGACCCGGCGCAAGACTTCGACGCTAGCACCGGCGCCACGACACGGGCCCTGTTCCTTGGCCTGGCTGAACGTGAATGGTCGCGCGCCCGCCGCTACGGCACCGGGGCCACGCTGCTGCTGATCGACCTGGACCGCACGGCGCGGCTGACCGAGCTCTTCGGCCCTGGCGTGGTGGACGTGCTCTTGCGCGAACTCGCCCGCCAGACCACCACCACCTTGCGCGGCGCCGACGCGTTGGCGCGCTTTGGCCCCACGCAGTTGGCCATCTTCCTGGCGCAGTCGGACGCCACCGGCGCGCTGGACGTGGCCGAGCGCATCCGCGAACGCGCCGAGAAGCTCGACCTGCCGCCGCATGCCAGCGCGCGCCAGCGGGCCACGGTGAGCGTCGGCGTGGCTCAGTTGCGCGCCGCCCACCTGAATCTGCAAGGACTGATCCATGACGCCGAAGACGCCACCGTCGCCGCGCGCCAGGCCGGTGGCAACTGCGTGCGCGCCGCGCCGGTGGACCTGGGCCGCTTGCTCGCGCCCGACCCGGCGCCCAAAGACCAGCGCACCCGGCCGCAGTAGGCCCGGGCATTGCCCGCGGCAGCGCCGCCGCCGGGTGGTCGCCGCGCTACAGATTCAAGCGCGCGGCATCACAGCTTCAAGGGCGCGGCATAGCCCGTCATCTCCAGGTAGCCCAGGCCGACCCGGCGCCCTTGGCTGTCGAGCAGCTCGCTCAGGCCCTCCCAGTAGATGGTGCCGGTGCTGGCGCGGCTGTCCAGTTCCTGCGCGTCCATCAGCGACTGCACTGTGAAGCGGCCGGCCGGCGTGTCCAGCTGCCATTGCACCGGGTAGCTGGCGTTGGTGGCCGGGCTGCGCCAGCGCCGGCCGGGCGTCATGCCGACCTGGCCCGGCGTGAAGCTGCTGCTGGCGGCACCCGCCGCACGAAAGCTGCCGCCGGTCCACAGCGCGCTGCCGTCACGGCGGCGCAGCACAAAGGCCGTGAGCGCGCTGCCGTCGAACAGGTTCATGCCCACCCAGTCCCAACCCACGGCCTCGGGGTGCAGGATCTCCTGGCTCCATTCGTGGTCCAGCCAGGCCCGGCCTGGGCTCGTCACAGCGGCGCCTGCCAGCGTGACCCTGCCGCTGGTTTGCAACTGCGTCGCGCTGTAGTAGTGGCTGGCCTGCGCTTGCTGCGGACCCTTGCGCGAAAAGCCGGCGTCGCCCTGCAGCAGCAGCGGCTGGGTGGGCGCCAGTTGCAGCGCCAGCGTGAAGTCGCGCGCCGCCACGGCCACCTGCCAGCCGGCAGTGTTGCGGTGCAAGCGCCAGGGGCCGATGTGCACGTCGGTGTCCGCCGTCGACGCGCGCGCGCTGCGGCTGTCTTGCGCGCCCGACCAGCGCACGATGCGTTCGTCGTGCAGATGGCGCTGGCCGGCCAGGGCCGTGACAGCGGCGTGGGCGAAGAGCAACTGGCGCGGCGCGAAACGGCTGGGGTTGTCCTGCGCCAGCCCCGTGCGGCTGCGGAAGTAGGTCACCTGAAAGCCCAGTTCGGGCGCCGCCGGCGTGCCCAGCCAGCCGGTGGCGTACCACCACTCGGTGCGCGTGCCCAGGTGGGCGCCGTGGTCGCGCGGGAAGGCCAGGGTGCGGCCGCGGCGCACGGTGTCGTTGATGGTGTTGTTGACGGTGTCGTTGACGGTGTCGCTCGCGCTGTCCTTGGCGCTGCCCGCGGTGCTGCCTTCCTGGCTGCTCCTGGCGCTGCCTGGCGGGCCGTTCGTGGCCTGTGCTGCACCCGCGCCCAAGCCGGCCAGGCCCAGCTGCCACAGCCAACGGCGGCGGGCCGGGTTCACCAGTCCTCCTTCACCGACAGCACCGCAGACCGCCCGGCGGCACGGCGCGCGCTGAAGGCCGCGGTGGCCACGCCGGCCACCAGCACGGCGGCGCACAGCAGCGCCAGGCGGCCCCAGGGCAGCACCAGGTCCATGCTCC
>JANOLY010000049.1:0-3589 GCA_031420055.1 Burkholderiales bacterium
ATCGCCCAAGAGCGTGGTCGAACAGGCCGACGTGGTGGGCAGCACCACGCAACTTTTGAATGCCGTGGTCAACGGCAAGGCGCCGGCCTTTATCGTGGCCACCGACAACGGCATCTTGCACCGCATGCGTCAACTCGCACCCGGCAAGTTGCTGATTGAAGCGCCCACCGCAGGCAGCAGCGCCACCTGCAAGAGCTGCGCGCACTGCCCCTGGATGGCCATGAACGCCACCCAGGGCGTGGTGGGCTGCCTTGAACAAGGCAGCGGCGAGGTGCTGGTGCCCGAGCCCGTGCGCAGCCAGGCCCTGGGCTGCATCCAGCGCATGCTGGGTTTCGTGGCCCGCAACCCAAGCAGCGTGCAGGCGCGCCCGGCCGGGCCGCGGCCGCACGTCGGCGCGGCCTGACTTACTGCGCACGGCAGCGTGCCAGCGGGCTCAAGCCCGGGCGGCTGGATGCCGATACCGAGTCAGGCCCCGGGAGGGCCGGAGACCACGGATGAGCGCCGATTTCACGAATGTCCGCAACCACCATGAGCGTGCTGTCTACGACGCCGTGCAAAGCCACTCAGAGCGCTACCCCGCCATGGCGGCACGCGCCGAGCTCATGGCCGACGTGGCCTGCGTGGCGCTGAACCGCCTGCCGCCGCGCTACATACGCCACGAGGTGGACTTCGTCTTCTACCTCAGCGACCGCGAGCGCCAAGACAACGAGCGGCAGTTGCACGAGGCGGTGGACTACGCCTTTGGCTTCGTGCAGGCCCGCACAGCGATGCGAGCCCGTGGCTGATCCAGACACTTCGCCCTGGACGGCCTGGGAACAGGCCTACCTGGACCCGGTCGTCGCTCGCGCCATGGCGCAGCGGCAGGCCGCACAGACCGGCGCGGCACAGGGCCACGGCTGGCTGGCACTGGCCCTGGTAGAAGCGCGTTGCGGCGACGCTGGCCTGGCGCTGGAATCACTCGAGTGCGCCCGCCACCTGTTCGAACCGCGGCAGGATGGCCACGCCCTGGCACTTTGCGACGAGGTGCTGGCGATCCAGTTGCGCCGTTCGGGCGACCGCGCCGCCTCGATGAATCTGCAGTGCGAAATCGACGCCCGCGGTGTTGTTGGGCTGAGCCCTTATGACCGTTTTGTCGGCCACAACTCCCGGGCCATAACGCACCAGACGCTGGGGCAGCCCGACGAGGCCTTGCGCCACTTCTATGCGGCACTGGCCGCCGCGCAGGCCAGCGCCGTGCCCGGTGCCCAGATCACCGCGCTGTGCAACCTGGGTGGCTATCTGCAGGACCTGTTCAGCCTGGACGACGCGCGCACCCACACCACCCATGCGCTGCGCGAAGCGCAAGCCGCCAACACAGCGGCCGGCGTGGCCACCGCCGCGGCCAACCTCATCGTCATCCACCATGCGGCAGGCCATGCCACCGAAGCCCGTGCCCTGGTCGACCTGCTGCGGGCACAAGCCGACGCCATCGGCCCGGCCGCGCTGCAACGTTGTGCCTTGGCCATGGCGCTGGGTCACCTGAGCGTGGGCGAGATCGCCGCTGCCCAACGCTACCTGGACCAAGCGCCCGAGGACGAAGCCCACGACGGCGACGGCCGGGTCTTTCGCACCTGGATGCAGGCCCGTTGCTGGCTGTCGCGCAGCCTGCCCGAGCGGGCGCGCGAGCTGAGCACCCGCGTCCTGGCCGAACGGCAAGCCCAAGCCCGCAGCGACCCGCCCTACGACCTGATGGAACTGCACCGTGCCGCAGCCGACGCCTGCGAGGTGCTGGGCGACCTGCGCGGCGCGCTGAACTGCATGCGCCGGGCCCAAACCTTGTACGAACAACTGGTCGGTCGCAGCGCACGCGCCCGCTTCATCGCGCTGCAGGCCGGCCATGAACTGAGCACAGCCCAGCGCGAACGAGACCTGGCACTGGACTCGCGGCGCAACGCGATCGACGACCACCGCCGCCTGGCGCAGTTCAACGAAGCGCTGCAACTGAAGATCGCACAGACGCAGATGCTGCACTCACGCCTGCAGGAGCAAGCCGTGCGTGACCCGCTCACCGGTCTGCACAACCGCCGCCATCTGTTCGACGTGGCACCGGGCCTGCTGGAACTGGCTCGGCGCAGCGATAGACCGCTGTGCGTGGTGCTGATCGACCTGGACCACTTCAAGCTGCTCAACGACACCTTCGGCCACCAGGCCGGCGACACGGTGCTGCAGCGCTTCGCCGCGTTGCTGCCGAAGATACTGCGCCGCAGCGATGTCATCTGCCGCCACGGCGGTGAAGAGTTCGTGGCCGTCATGCCCGACATCGACGCCGACGGCGCCGACGCCGTGCTGAACCGCCTGCTCGACGAATACCAGACACCACACACCGACGGCGGCGTCCGGCGCCTGCCGAGCTGTTCATTCTCCGCCGGCATCGCCATCTTCCCCAAGCACGGCCTCACGCTGGAGCAACTGCTGTCGCGCGCCGACCGCGCCTTGTACCGGGCCAAGAGCCTGGGCCGGGCGCGCATCGAAACGGCCCCGGGCACGGACTTCAGCGCCCTGGCCTGAGCAAATGCCCTCCGTTCAGCCGCTGCTGCGTGCGCGGCGTGTCAGCACGGTGGGGAAACTCACCGGCAGCGCATTCGGGAAATCGCGGCTGTAGTGCAGGCCGCGGCTTTCGTGCCGGTGCAGGGCTGAACGCACGATCAGCTCGGCGCACATCACCAAGTTGCGCAGCTCCAGCAGGTCGCGTGTGACGCGGAAGTTGGCGTAGTACTCCAGCGTTTCCTCGCGCAAGAGCTTGATGCGGTGCAGCGCGCGTTCCAGCCGCTTGGTGGTGCGCACGATGCCGACGTAGTTCCACATCACCAGCCGCAACTCGTCCCAGTTGTGGGCGATGACGACCTGCTCGTCGGCGTCCTCCACCTTGCTCTCGTCCCAGGCCGGCAGCTCGGGTTGCGGCGACGACGCCGTGCGCCGGATGAATTCGGCACAGGTGCGCCCCAGCACCACGCATTCCAGCAGTGAATTGCTGGCCAGCCGGTTGGCACCATGCAGGCCGGTGTAGGTGGTTTCGCCCACCGCGTACAGGCCGGGCAGGTCGGTGCGGCCGTCCAGGTCGGTGACGACACCGCCACAGGTGTAGTGCGCCGCGGGCACGACCGGGATCGGCTGGCGCACGATGTCTATGCCCAGTTGCAGGCAGCGTGCGTACACGGTCGGGAAGTGTGACTTGAGAAAGTCCTCGCCCTTTTGCTCCACGATGGGCCTGGCGTCGAGCCAGACATGGTCCACGCCATGCTTCTTCATCTCGAAGTCGATGGCCCGGGCCACGATGTCGCGCGGCGCCAGCTCACCACGCTCGTCGTGCGCGGCCATGAAACGCTGGCCACCAGGGTCGCCCGGCCCGGCGCTGGGCAGGGTCAGGTGCGCGCCCTCGCCGCGCAGCGCTTCGGTGATGAGAAAGCTGCGCTCCTGCGGGTGGTACAGGCAGGTCGGGTGGAACTGGATGAACTCCATGTTGCCCACCCGGCAGCCCGCGCGCCAGGCCATGGCGATGCCGTCGCCGGTGGCGGTGTCGGGGTTGCTGGTGTAGCGGTAGACCTTGCCC
>JANOLY010000050.1:0-14404 GCA_031420055.1 Burkholderiales bacterium
CGGTCGGTGGCCGGCACGAGCGCACCGCGCGGCCCCACCAGCGGGCCCAGGCGGACCGTGAGGCTGGGCGCCGCGCCTTGGGTGGGGCCCGTCGAGCCCGTCGAGCCCGTTGCGCCGGCCGCGGCCGGCGCGGCCAGCAGCGCGCTGTAGTAGACGGCGTTGGACAGCACCTTCTTCACGTAGTCGCGCGTCTCGGTGAAGGGAATGCCTTCGGCCCAGGCCGCGGGCTCGATGGTGGCGCCTTCACGCCAGCGGCGCGGCCGGCTCGGGCCGGCGTTGTAGGCGGCGGCGGCCAGGGCCTGCGAGCCGCCAAAGTCGTCGAGCACCAGCTTCAGGTAGCTGGCACCCAGGCGCAGGTTGACGTCGCGGTCGTTGATCATGTCGGCGCGGTAGGGCAGGCCGATCTTGCCCGCCGTCCAGCGCGCCGTAGCCGGCATCACCTGCATCAGACCCGAGGCGCCCACATGCGAACGCGCGTCGACGATGAAACGCGATTCCTGGCGGATCAGCCCGTACATGAAAGCCGGGTCGACACCGATTTCGCGCGCGCGTGCCAGCACCTGGTCGCGGAAGGGCGTGGGGAAGCGCTGCGCCATGTCGATCTCGCCGCGCGTGCGGTCGCTGGTGTTGATGCAGCGGTCCCACACTTCACGTTCGCAGGCCCATTGCGCGGCGGCCAGCAGTTCGCGGTCGCTCATGCCGCGCAGCGAGAAATTCCACTCGCGCACGCCCTCGTTGCGCAGGCCGATGGCGATCAGACGCAGCGCGCGCGACAGCCCGGCCTGGGCGCGCGGCGCGTCGCGCTCGGCCACGCTCAGCGGCGCGGGGGCCGGCGGCAGGGCCACCCGGCCGCCCAGAAATTCGGTGGCCAGCTTGCCGTAAAAGCTGATCTGCCCCACCAGCGCGCCCAGCGCAGCGCGGGCCTCGGCGCGTGATGCCTCGCCTTCAGCGCCAGGCCGGGCCTGCGCCAGCTGCGCGCGCGCGCGCCAGTAGACCCAGGCGGCGTCGCGCTGCTCGGCCGCGCTCATGGCGGCTATGGCACGCTGCACCAGCGACCAGCGCGCGGCGTCGTGGGTGGGCTGCTGCAGAGCCGCGCGCACGTGCCAGGCCAGCAGGTCGTCAGACCACGCCGGCGCCAGCGGCCCGGCTTGCGTCGCGCTCTGCCAGGCGGCCACGCTCCAGTCCGCCGCCCGGGGCAAGCGCTTCAGCGCCGCTTGCTTGCCGGCATGCGCCCAGGCGGTGGCCGCTTGCGCCGGTGGCAGGCGGCGCGAATAGCCTGATTCCAGCAGCTTCACGGCCGCCTCGGGGTCGCTGGCGGCCAGGCGCATCAGGGCCAGGGTGTTCAGCTCGGCCGTGTTGGCGCCGGCAGGCGGGTTCTTCAGGAAGCGCGCCGGGTCGTTGAACAGATCGGCCACGGCCGCACCCGCGGCCGGTGACACCAGCGCCGCAGCCGTGCGCGCCACGCGCGGGCGGTTGAACTCGACCGCCAGGCGCGCGGCCTGCCAGGCGTCTTCGGCACCCAGCACCTTGGCCTCGACCAGGGTGGCGCCGAGCAGGGCGCAGCCATCGTCAGCCTCTCTCTGCGCCCACCAGGCGGCACGCGCCGCGGTGCGCACGTCGTGCCCGTCCAGATGCTGCGTGAGCAAGGCATAACACGTGACCTGGCGGTCGTCGTTCATGCGGAATCGCGGGAACTCGGCGCGGAAATTCGCCCAGTCGCGACGTTGGCCCAATTCAAGCAACCAGTCGTTGCGCAGCCGGTCTTCCACATAGGTGCCCGGCCAGCGGGCGTAGAAGGCGTCGAGCTCGGTTTGCTGCGCGGTGGACAGGCGGTTGCTCAGCTCCCAGTAGGCCGTCCACGAGGCCAGCGGGTGGGCGGCGGCCACGGCCGCGTCGCGGGCCGATGTGAGCCGGGCGCGGTCTTTCACGCGCAGCGCCTCGCGGGCCTGCAGCACGGTCTCGTCGGTGCCCTGGGCCAGCGCCGGCAGGCCCAGGCCCGCGGTGGCGGCAAGTGCAAGACAGGCAGCAACGCGGGCCAGGGGGGCAAGGCGGAGGATGGGGTTCATGAAGGCAATGTAGCTCGCAGCACCACAGGCGTGGCTTCGAATTTGGCACGGTGCAGACGCCATTTCGCAGGCTGGCCCACGGCCTGACAATAGCCGCTTTGCCTTCTCCACGGGAGCACCATGACATTCGAGCTGCCGAATCTGGAACCGTCACGTGACAAGAAGACGCTGCGCCGCCAGTTGCAGGCCGAGCGCGAGGGCCTGATCGACCGCCACCAGCGGTCCATGCACCTGCAGGAAGTGTTGCGCGTGTGGCTGCTGGCCCGCCAGGACAGCAGCATCGGCGCCTACTGGCCCATCAAGGGCGAATTCGACGCCCTGCCCGCCCTGTTCCGCTGGAGCGAGGCCGACCCCAAGCGCCGCATCGGCCTGCCGGTGGTGGACAAGCTGAGCAAGCAGCTGAGCTTTCAGGTCTGGTACCCCGGCTGCGAGATGGAAGCCGACGCCTACGACATCCCCAAGCCCAAGGGCACTCCTGTGTTCCAGCCCACGCTGCTGCTGGTGCCCTGCGTGGGCTACGGCCCGCGCGGCGTCCGCCTGGGCTACGGCGGCGGGTTCTACGACCGCACCCTGGCCACGCTGTTGCCGCGGCCGTTCACCGTGGGCCTGGCCTATTCGCAGGGCTTTTTGCCCTGGCTGCAGGCCGAGCCGCACGACGTGCCGCTGGACACCGTGCTCACCGACGAAGGCCTGGCCTGGCCGGCGCCGGGCGGCCTGTAGCACCGCGCACCCACGCCGCGCCGCGCCGCGCCGCTGCTTTCACGCCGGCGTCGGCCAGGGCGGTCTCCAGCAGCTGCAGTTCGCCGTCCTGCGTATAGGCCTGCACCGACACGCGCACGAAGCTGTGGCCACCATGCTGTGTGACGGGCACCTCGATGCGGTGCTGCTCGAACAGCCACGTGCGCAGCGCCTCGGCGTCGTGGCAGCGCACGGGAACAGGCACCATCTGCGCGAAGTCGCTGTCACGGGCAATGGGCGCCAGCCCGTTGCGCGCGCCCACGCGGTGCATCAGCGCCAGGGCACGTTCATGGCTGCGTGCGCGGTGGCGCGGCCAGTCGTGGCGGGCCAGAAAGTCCAGCGCCGCCGGCACCGCCAGGTAGGCGGCGATGTCGCGCGTGCCTTGCCATTGAAGGCGCCGTTCGAGCACGGTGTGGCCCACGTAGGCGTCAAGGCGGCTGCCTTCGCCGGGCGCCTTTGCGGCGGCGGCTTCGGCGACATAGCCCCAGCTGATCACGCCCGCATGCAGTTCGGCCTGGCGCTCTGGCCGCACGTGCAAGAAGGCCGCACCCTTGGGCGCACACAGCCACTTGTGGCAGTTGCCGGTGTAGAAGTCGGCGCCCACGGCGCCCAGGTCCAGGTCGATCTGGCCTGGCGCATGGGCACCGTCGACCAGCGTCGTCAGCCCGCGTTCGCGCGCCGCCTGGCACAGGGCCGCGATGGGAAAGATGAGTGCCGTGGTCGACGTGATGTGGCTGGCGAAGACCACCCGCGTGCGCGGCGTGACGGCGGCCATCATGCGGTCGACAAAAGCCCCGGCGTCAAAGGGCAGCGGGATCTCGACGCGGCGGTAGACGGCGCCGGCCCGCGCACAGACATGCTGCCAGGTGGCGTCGCAAGCGCCGTATTCATGGTCGGTGGCGAGCACTTCGTCGCCGGGTTGCAGGCGCAGCGACTGCGCCACCGTGTTGACGCCGGTGGTGGCGTTGGGCACAAAGGCCAGATCGTCCGCCGCCGCACCCAGGCTGCCCGCCAGCCGCGCCCGCGCCTGGGCCAGCAACCCCGCCGACTCGCGGCCCAGAAAGGCCACCGGGTTGCGTTCCAGTTCAAGCTGCCAGTGCTGGTAGTTGGCGAACACCTCTTTCGGGCAGGCGCCGAAGCTGCCGTGATTCAGGAAGACCAGCCCGGGTTCGAGGAGAAAGTGTTCACGCATGGCGAGCGCATCTTCGCACTGCGGCGCCGCGGCGGCGCTGTGGTCCGTCACGCCAGGCGCCCGGCTGGCAGGGCTTGCGGCCACTGCGACAAACGGCGCCCACGCCACCACAGCAGCGCGGTGGCAATCACCACCATGCTCAAGGCCCAGGGAAGCAGCAGGGTGGGTTGCCGACTCAACAGCAGCATCGACGGCAAGACCACGGCCATCATCAGCAAGAACGGCAGGAGAGCAGCCATGGGGCCGGGCGCGCGCAACCGTGAGACATCGCGCCACTGTGCCGCTGCCAGCGGCAGCGCTGTGCCGACAAACGCCCACAAATGCGGCGCCTGGCCCAACCAGGCCAAGCCGATGAACGCCGGCAGAACCGCAGCCCAGGCCAGCAGGTAGTGCATCAACTGCCGCCGCGCCAAGGCGCGGTTGAGAGCCGCACCCTGCGGCATGCCCGGCAACAGCACTAGCAAGGCCTGTTCCCGGCGCGACCCCCACAGCGAACCGTGCAGACCCATCAACGGGGCTGCAGACATGCTGGACAAGCCGATGAACAGGCCGAAGTAGGAGCCTCTGAACCAGTCGTGCTTGTCGGCACCCACCGTACGCATCAACCCATACAGGACGATCAGCAGCACCGCTTGCACCACCACGATGGCTCCAACGTGCCGGACCCAGTGCAGGCCGCCGTACAGCACCACGTCAGCCCGCGCCATCACGCTGCCAAGGTGCGGGCGCGCGCGCTTCGTGACGTGGGCCAACCACGCGTCTGCCATGCGCTGGAACGGGCTGCCGAGCACCTCGCCCCATCGCCCGAAAGCGGCCAGGCCGGTTTTTTGCCCGACAGTGCTGGCCATGGCGACCTTGCGCAGCCGTTCGCGGCCGGCGTAGGCGCGGGCATGGGCCGAGTCCGCCCGGCCGAACAGGTGCGACAGCATGGTAGCCATGAGCAGCAGGCCCAGCAGGGCCCAGAACACCGGCTGGGTTTGCCACAGCTCGCGCAAAGCCACGCCCCACGGCTTGAGCGCAGCCAGCACGGCCGGTTGGTCCAGCAGCGGAAATGGCACCCACATCACCAGCCACAAGCCCCACCAGCGCAGGGCCATGGCCAGGGTCAGCAACGCCGCGCCCGCAGCCAGGGCGAGCAGCGGCCACGACAACACGTCGCTTCGCGCCAAGCCCATCGTCAGCACGAGGAAAACGCAGGCCACCACCACCCCAAGCAGCCACAACCCCAGTGCCGCGGCCCGCAAGGCGCGCCCGTGGCCCACTACGAAGTGCGCCGCGTGCGGGTGGTCCAGCTGCAGCAGGGCCGAAAACTGCAGCGCCCACAGTACCAAGAGCATCATGCAAGCCAACACCCCCACGGCGATCCAAGCCACCGGCCGGGGCAGAAGCAGAGGGGGGAGCGCCACGACCAAAGCCATGAACAGGCCCCAGAACGCGTAGCCGGCATTGGCCTGAAGGCGGCCTTGGTTGAGTCGCCACTGCCAGGGTGCTTTCAGCATCAGACCGACCTGGGTGCGCAGGGCCGCGTTCACGTCAACTCCAGGAACAAGTCTTCCAGCGTCACGGCATCGGCGTCCACACCCGCCGGCAAACCGGCGCCCACCGGCAGCCGCGCCATCACGCGTTCGCGCCCATCGGCCAGCGGCGTTCGCTTCAGGCTTACCGCGCCCAGGCGCTGCAACAGGGCCTGCACCTCGGCCGTCGGGCCCGTCAGCACCCGCACTTCGTCGAGCAATTCGTCCAACGGCGCCTGCAAGGCGATGCGCCCGCCGTTCATGAACGCCAGGTTGAAGGCCACGCGCTCCAGGTCGGACAGGATGTGGGTCGAGAACACCACCGTGGTGCCGCGCTCCAGCACCTGCTCGACAAGTTCGCTCAAGAAGTCGCGCCGGCCAGCAGGGTCCAGGCTGGACACGGGCTCGTCCAGCACCAGCAGATCGGGGTCATGCGCCAGCGCGCGGATGATGGACAGGCGCTGCTGCTGGCCCACGCTGAGTTTGGCGATGCGCTTGTCGCGCGCGATGTCCCAGCGCGACATCAACCCGTCCACCTTGGCGGTGTTCCAGCGCGGATAGAAACTCTTGAAGTAGGCCAGCAACTGGTCCGGCGTGAAGGCCTCGAACAAGTCGGACTGCTGCGGCACGTAGCCAATGCGGGCGCGCGCCGTGTCGTCCAGCCGCGCCACGGGTTGCCCAAACAACTGCACCACGCCCGACTGCGGCTCGTGCAGGCCCAGCAGGGCTTGCAGCAGCGTGGTCTTGCCCGCGCCGTTGCGGCCCAGCAGGCCCACCACCTGGCCGGGCAGCAAGCGCCAGTCCAGATCGCGCAGCACTTGTTCGCCGCCGCTGTAGGCCAGGCGCACGCCCGCGAGTTCGGCCGTCGGCGTGGTGGTGTCCGGGATGTGCGGGTTCACGGTTCTTCCCCCTTGTTCAGGATGTCTTCGAAGAGCTTGAGCACGGTGCGCGCGGGCAGTTGCAACTGCCGCGCCTCGGCCGCGGCACGGTTGAGCGCGGGCCGCAGAAGTTCCACGCGCGATGCCGCCGACTGCGCCCGCTGGTGGTGAGGCGCCACGCGCATCGCAAGGCCGCGGCGGCGTTCGAGCAGGCCTTCGGCTTCGAGCAGGCTGTAGGCCTTGCTGATGGTCATGGGGTGCACCGTCAACTGCTGCGCCAGTTCACGCACCGAGGGAATCTCGTCGCCGGCCTTGATCTGCCCACTGGCCACGCGGCGGCGCACGTGTTCCACCAACTGGCGGTAGATGGGCTCGGCCGAGCCGGTGCGGATGCTGAAGGCGAAGTCGCTGTCCATCGGGGGTGTCAATGTGTACTGGTACGATAGTACACATAGACACTGCCCGTCAAGCCCCGCATCGGGGGCATGGTCGGCCGCCGCGGCGCGGCAGGTCAGCCGATCAAGGCACTACACCCAGTTCAGCCGCTTGCAGACTTCGAGCGACAGCGCGCTCTGGTTGAGCGTGTAGAAGTGAATGCCCGGCGCGCCGCCGGCCACCAGCCGTTCGCACAAGCGGCTGACCACGTCGATGCCAAAGGCGCGCACGCTGGCCGCGTCGTCCATGTAGCCCTCCATCTTCAGAGCAACCCAGCGCGGGATTTCGATGCCGTCGCGCGCCGCGAACTGCGCAATGCGCGCGTAGTTGTGGATGGGCATGATGCCCGGCACGATGGGCACTGTGACCCCCAATGCACGCACTTCGTCAACGAAGTGGAAGTAGGCGTCGGGGTTGAAGAAGAACTGCGTGATGGCGCTGTCGGCCCCGGCCTTGACCTTGGCCGCGAAGTGCTCGAGGTCGCGCTTTGCATAACGCTGCTGCGGATGGTATTCAGGGTAGGCGGCGACCTCGATGAACCAGTCAGCGCCCTGGGTCTTGCGGATGAACTCGATGAGGTCGGCGGCGTAGCGGAACTCACCCGCCGTGGCCGTGCCGCTGGGCAGGTCGCCGCGCAGCGCCACCAGCCGGCGTATGCCCTGCACGCGGTAGGTGGCCAAGATCTCGGCAATGCTGTCGGCCGTGCTGCCCACGCAAGACAGGTGCGGCGCGGCCTCGTGCCCCAGTGCGGCGATGTCCTTGACCGTGGCCAGGGTCTTGTCGCGCGTGCTGCCGCCAGCGCCGTAAGTGACGCTGAAGAACTCGGGCTTCACCGCCGCCAGGTCGGCCACCACGGTCTTGAGCTTCTCGCTGCCGACGGGGGTGTTGGGGGGGAAGAATTCGAAGCTGATGGGGATGGGGAAAGTCATGGTGCCTTGGCCGCGGGCGAAGCCGCCGACAGGTGTTGAAGTACGAAGAAATCGGTGTCGGCGTCGTGCAACGCCCTCACCATTCACCCACACGCAGCCGCAACGGGTAGTCACAACGCAGGGTGTCGAAGAGGCCCATGACGCAACTCCGAAGTAGGTGCGTGGCGCGATGTTCGCGCCACGCCAAGACAATGGCAAACACGCCGCACGCCAGCGTTGGCGTGCGGATACGCGCTCAATACCGGTAGGTATCAGCCTTGTACGGCCCGGCCTTGCTGACGCCGATGTAAGCCGCTTGCGCGTCGCTCAGCTCGGTGAGCATGGCGCCGACCTTCTTCAGGTGCAGACGCGCGACCTTTTCGTCCAGGTGCTTGGGCAGCACGTAGACCAAGCCGGCCTGGTACTTGTCGCTGTGCGAGAAGAGCTCGATCTGGGCGATGGTCTGGTTGGCAAACGACGAGCTCATCACGAAGCTGGGGTGGCCGGTGCCGCAGCCCAGGTTCACCAAGCGGCCCTTGGCCAGCAGGATGATTTTCTTGCCGTCAGGGAACACCACGTGGTCGACCTGGGGCTTGATCTCGTCCCAGGTGCAGTCGGCCAGCGCTGCCACGTCGATCTCGTTGTCGAAGTGGCCGATGTTGCAGACGATGGCCTGGTCCTTCATGGCCGCCATGTGCTTGCGCGTGATGACGCTCAAGTTGCCGGTGGCCGACACGAAGATGTCGGCCTTGTCGGCGGCGTACTCCATGGTCACGACCTTGTAGCCTTCCATAGCGGCTTGCAGGGCGTTGATGGGGTCGATCTCGGTCACCCACACTTGCGCGCTCAGGGCACGCAGGGCCTGCGCCGAACCCTTGCCCACGTCACCGTAACCGGCCACCACGGCGACCTTGCCGGCGATCATCACGTCGGTGGCGCGCTTGATGGCGTCGACCAGGCTTTCGCGGCAGCCGTAAAGGTTGTCGAACTTGCTCTTGGTGACGCTGTCATTCACGTTGATGGCGCGGAACATCAGCGTGCCCTTGGCCGACATCTCGTTCAGGCGGTGCACGCCCGTCGTCGTCTCTTCGGTCACGCCGATGATCTGCGCGCCCTTGCGGCTGTACCAGCTGGCGTCCACCGCCAGCTTGGCCTTGATGGCGGCGTAGAGGATGGTTTCTTCTTCGCTGTGCGGGTGGTTCAGCACGGTGATGTCGGTCTCGGCCTTCTTGCCCAGGTGCATCAGCAGGGTGGCGTCGCCGCCGTCGTCAAGAATCATGTTCGGGCCTTCGCTGGGCGTGCCGGCGGCGCCGAATTCGAAGATGCGGTGGGTGTAATCCCAGTAGTCAGCCAAGCTCTCGCCCTTGTAGGCAAACACCGGCGTGCCAGCCACCACCAGCGCCGCGGCGGCGTGGTCTTGCGTGCTGTAGATGTTGCAACTGGCCCAGCGCACGTCAGCACCCAGCGCTTGCAGGGTTTCGACCAGCACAGCGGTCTGGATCGTCATGTGAATGCTGCCGGTGATGCGCGCGCCCTTGAGCGGCTGCACGGCGGCAAACTCTTCACGGATGGCCATCAGACCGGGCATTTCGGTCTCGGCGATCTTGATTTCCTTGCGCCCCCAAGGGGCAAGGGACAGGTCGGCCACGTGGTGGTCAACGGCGAGGGCGGTTTTCAAAGCGGCGTTCATGGTCAGGCTCCAATGATGAAAAGGAACCTGCACGGCGGCTGATCGAGGGGGGAAGTTCAACTCACCCACGAAGACCATCGTGCAGGTGAGCGCTGTTGCAAAGTAGATTCCCGAGCCTGGCCTCATGCTTGAGGTTGCAACGCTCCTCGGAAAGAGCCCGCATTCTAGCCACGGCCCCGCATTTGCGGGCGCATTTGCGGGGGCAGGCGCTGTGCAAGACTTGGCAGATGCCGCCGCCCCCGTCTGTGCCCATCGCCCTGCCGCGACCGTCGGCCCAATGCCCGCCAGCCCGCCTGGCCGTTGTGCGCGGCGTGATGACCGACATCGACGACACCCTCACCGCGCGCGGCCGGCTCGACCCGCCGGCGGCAAGCGCTCTGCTGCGGCTGGCCGCGGCCGGCGTGCCGGTGCTGGCCATCACCGGCCGCCCGCTGGGTTGGAGCGCCGACTTGCTGCGCACCGAGCCGGCGGCCACCACGCTGCGCGCAGTTGTCGCCGAGAACGGGGCGGTGGCCCTGCTGCCCAGCGCGGGGCAGATTCAGACCGAGTACGCGCAGGACACCACCACACGCGAACACAACGCGCGCCGCCTGCAACAAGTGCTGGCGCGCATCGTGGCCGCGGTGCCCGGCGCCATGGCCGCACGCGACAGCCCAGGCCGCGCCACCGACATCGCCATCGACCACAGCGAGTTCACGCAGCTGCCCGCCGATGCCATTGCGCGCGTCGTTGGCCTGATGCAGGCCGCAGGCATGAACGCCACTGTCAGCTCGATCCACATCAACGGCTGGTTCGGCGATCACGACAAGTTCACCGGCGCGCGCTGGATGCTGCGCCGTCTGTTCAACCGCGTGCTGGACGACGAACTCGCCGACTGGGTCTATGTGGGCGATTCGACCAACGACCAGGCGATGTTCGGCCGCTTCGAGCTGAGCGTGGGCGTGGCCAACCTGATGCACTTTCGCGATCAATTGCACACCTGGCCGGCGTGGATCACGCAAGGCGAGCGCGGCGCGGGCTTTGCCGAGGTGGCTGATGCGGTGCTGGCCGCACGCCGCACGGGGCCTGGGCTGTGACCGGCCCGCTGCCCGCACGCCGCGCGGGGCGCGTGCAGTGACGGATCCGCTGCCACCCACAGCCCCCACCCGGCGCGAGGTGCTGCGCAGCGCCGCCGGTCTGGCCCTGGCTGCCGCCGTTTCGCTGGGCCTGGCGCGCTTTTCCTACGCCCTGCTGCTGCCGGCCATGCGCAGCGACCTGGGCTGGACCTACTTCACCGCCGGGGCCATGAACACCGTCAACGCCGCGGGTTACTTGCTGGGCGCCCTGGTGGCGCCGCGGGCGCTGGCGCGCTTCGATGCAAGACAGTTGATGCTGGCCGGGGGCGCGCTGGCCGCGCTGCTGTTGGCCGCGCACGGCGCCGTGCGCAGCGACGCCGTGCTCTACGCCCTGCGCCTGGGCACGGGCGTGGCCAGCGCCATGAGCTTCATTGCCGGCGGCTTGCTGGCCGCGCGCCTGGCCGGCATGCAGGCGACTGCCGCCGGCACGCGGCCGGTGCCCGCCGGGCTGGTGCTGGGCCTGTACTACGGCGGCACGGGGCTGGGCATCATGCTGTCGGCCGTGTTGGCCCAGCCCGGCGCGGCCGGCCAGGCGCTGGACTGGCCCGCGGCCTGGCTGGCACTGGCCCTGGCATCGGCCACAGCCACCGTGCTGACCGCCGCCAACACCCGCGCCTTGCGCGCGCCACCCGTGCGCAGCGCGCCGCGTGCCGTCGTGCCCTGGGGCCCACTCAGCTTTGCACTCGCCGGCTACTTGATGTTCGGCCTGGGCTACATCGGCTACATGACTTTCATCATCACCCTGCTGCGCGAACAAGGCATGCCCGCGGCGCAGTTGACGGCCTTCTATTTGCTGCTGGGCGCCTGCGTGGTGGCCTCGTCGTGGTTGTGGGCTGGGCTGCTGCAACGCGTTCGCGGCGGCCAGGCATTGGCCTTGCTGAACGCCCTGCTGGCCGGGGCCACGGCGCTGCCTGTGTGGAGCGCGCACCCGGTGGCGGTGTTCGTGTCAGGGGCCTTGTTCGGTGCGGTGTTCTTGTCGGTGGTGGCCGCCACCACGGCCCTGGTGCGCCACAACCTGCCCGCGGCACAGTGGCCGGGCGGCATCGCGGCCTTCACCATCATGTTCGCGGCCGGGCAGATTGCCGGCCCGGCGCTGGTGGGCGCCATCGCCGACGGCCCCGGCGGCCTGCTGCGCGGCCTGGCCTGGAGCGCCGCGGCGCTGGCGCTGGGCGCGCTCGCGGCGGCGTGCCAGAAGCCGCTGGCGCGCTGAGCACGGGGGCTGGCGGCCCGCAACATCAACGCCCGTGGCCCGTGGCGTGCGCTGCCGCAGCGCGGGCTCTCAAATCAGATGTTGTTCGATGCGACCGCCGCCGTGCGCGCTCCAGTCCACCTGCGCCAGCGCACCGTTGACGAGCAACATCTGCGGCGGCCTGTGGCCTATGTCCATGTCCCACAGCACGGGACACGGCAGATCGGCCAGGGTGTTTTGCAGCGCCTGCGCATACCGCAACTCGTGGTCCCTGGTGGTGTCGGGCGCAGAGCTGCGGCCGATCAACAGCCCCTGGATGCCGTGCAGCCAGCCCGCCCAGCGCAGGCGGTGCAGGGCCCGCACGCACGCGGTGGGCGACTGCTCGGCGTTTTCGAGGTACAGCAGCGTGCCCTGGTCACGGTGGGCGTGGATGAAGCCGGGCACATCGCCATGCACGCTGCCCGCCAGGTGCATCAGGGTGTCCAGGCAGCCGCCGATCAGCCGTCCGGTGCAGCTCACGGCAGCCTGGCCCTGCAGGGCGCGCCACTGCGTGGGCTCGGTGAGCTGGTAGGTCACGTCGGGCACGTCGGCAAAGTCGGTCCACTTCAGTTGCCAATGGCTGCTTTGCGCCTGCACCAGGCCGGCGCCCGCGGGCGTGGCCAGTGCAACCATGACGCCACCCGTGAGTGGGTCGTTCTGGCCCGGAGCCAGGTCCATCAGGCAGGGGCCGTGGGCGGTGGCCCAACCCAGACGCAGGGTCAGCGCCAGCAACAGAGTGCTGGTGTCGGAATAGCCCAGCAGCCACTTCGGCCGCGCGCCTTGCAGGGCCGGCCAGTCGAGTCGGTCCAGCAGCTCGATGGCCAGCTCGCCGCCCCAGGGCGGGATCACGGCGGCGATATCGTCGCGCAGCAAAAACGCCATCAGCTCGGCGGCGCGCTCATCGGCGGGCGCGCTGGCGCTGGCGTTTTCCTCACGCAAGCAGCGGCCTTCAACCACATCAAAACCTTGCGCGCGCAGATGCGCCAGCACCAGGTTCAGCCTTGCGTGCAGCGGCGCCTGCACGCCCGAACTGGGCGCGGTGATGGCCATGCGTGCGCCGGGGCGCAGCGGGGCGGGGTAGAGGGTGTTCATGGGGTTGATCGTGGTGAAACGCCGTTCATGCCGACTGGCGCATCACAGGCCGAGAAAGCTGTTCATGCGCGCCAGCTCGACGGTAAGCGCTGCCTTCAGCCCCGCTTCGCGCGGCGCACGGCCGGCGACCCAGCCGATGTCCGATTGCAACTGCCCACCGGCCACTGCCAGGTTGCCCCAGCCGATGACCTGGTCGCGCCACAGCAGCGGCAGCGCGTAGTAGCCGCGGATTCGTTTGGGCGCCGGCGTGTAGGCCTCGAATCGGTAGGCCCAGCCCCACAGCGCCTCGAAGCGGCGCCGGTCCCACACCACCGGGTCGAAAGGCGCCAGCAGACGCACCGTGTCGGCCACGGCGTGGCGCGTGCTGGCGGGGTTGTCGCCCGCAGGCCAATACCAACGCTGGCCATCGATCAGCGCCGATGGCAACCGGGCCTTGGCGCGCAGCAAGGCTGGGCGGCGCAGATCGGCCCACTGCGGCGCGCCGCCGCGCAGGTGCGCGACCAGCTCGCCCAGGCTGCGCTCGGGCAGCGGCGCGTACTTCTGCACCACCACGTCGACCAGCGCGTCCATGGCGCCGGCCGGGTCGGCCACGGGCGCGTGCGCGTCGCGCGCGGCGTACAGGCGCACGCCGCTGGCACGCTGCGCAATGCGCACCAGGCCGCGGTAGTGCATGCCGTCGAGCAACTGCGTGCTGACGCGGCTCTTGCCGCCAAACCAGTTCAGCGCCTGGCCGTGGCTGAACTGCGCGTCGACCTCGCCCGGGTGCACCACGCCGCGTTCGCGCACAAAGGCCAGCACCTCGTGCACCTGCCGCCAGCGCGCCGCGTTCCACACCGTGCGTGGTGTGCGCGGGTGCATCAAGGCGTGGGTGGCGCGCGGCACGAAACCGTAGTTGACAAAGAAGTCTTCTTCGATGGGCAGGCTGGCGTAGCGCCGCTCCAGGTCGCCGGCGCGGTAGTCGCGCACGCGGTGGCGCAATGTCAGGTCTTGCGCGCGCGCCGGTGCGCGGATGGGGTCGGCCTGCACGAAGCCCAGGCGCGCGATGGCGCGGCCCAGCGTGGTGGGTGTGAACAAGCTGCGCGCCACGGCGTAGCGGCGCAGGTCGTCGAGGGTGATGTCACGGGCCATGTGCGCATGATGCCCTCAGCACCCGACTGCGCTGAGAATGCCGCATGCACGAGCCACCACACGAGCCCCTTTCCGCGCTGGCGGGCCTGAGCGTCTTCGAGCGCGGCTGGCTGTCCAGCAACAACATCCTCCTCCACGCCGCGCCTGGCGAGCCGGGCGCTGTGCTCATCGACACCGGCCACGTCAACCACGCGGCGCAGACGCTGGCCCTGGTTCGCCAGGCGCTGGCCGGGCAGCCCCTGGCACGCATCGTCAACACCCATTTGCACAGCGACCACTGCGGCGGCAACGCGCTGCTGCAACGCGAACTGGGCGCGCCCACTGCGGTGCCTCCGGGTCACGCCGAGGCCGTGCGTGAATGGGACGAAGACGCCCTGACCTACCGTGCCAGCGGGCAGTTGATCGATCGCTTCGACGCCG
>JANOLY010000051.1:0-4097 GCA_031420055.1 Burkholderiales bacterium
CCACCCGTGATGTCTTCCAGCCCCGCCACCATGCGCAGCAGCGTGCTCTTGCCGCAGCCGCTGGGGCCAACGATGACGATGAATTCGCCGTCGCTGATTTCAGCGTTAACGCCGTGGATCACCTTGTTGGCCTTCGGGCCGTGGCCGTAGGTCTTTTCAATGTTGCGGAGTGTGATGGCGCCCATGCTCTGTGCTCTATTTTTCCGTGTCCACAAGGCCCTTGACGAACCACTTCTGCATCAGCATGACCACCAGCGCTGGCGGGATCATCGCCAGGATGGCGGTGGCCATGACCGCGTTCCATTCGGTGGCGGCGTCGCCGCCCGAGATCATCTTCTTGATGCCCAGCACGACCGGCGCCATGCTCTCGTCGGTGGTGATGAGCAGCGGCCACAGGTACTGGTTCCAGCCGTAGATGAACTGGATGACGAAGAGCGCCGCGATCGAGGTCTTGCTCAGTGGCAAAAGCACGTCCCAGAAGAAGCGCATGGGGCCGGCACCGTCGATGCGCGCCGCTTCCACCAGCTCATCGGGCACGGTGAGGAAGAACTGGCGAAAAAGGAAGGTGGCGGTGGCCGATGCGATCAGCGGCACCGTGAGACCGGCATAGCTGTTGAGCATGCCGAGGTCGCTGACGACCTTGTAGGTGGGCAGGATGCGCACTTCCACCGGCAGCATCAGCGTCACGAAGATCATCCAGAACACCAGCGAGCGGCCGGGGAAGCGGAAGTACACCACTGCAAAGGCCGACAGCAGCGAGATCGTGATCTTGCCGATGGCAATCGTCAGCGCCGTGATCAGGCTGACCGCCATCATCGGCGCCACGGGCGGAATCGTGCTGCCGTACTCGGTCTGCCCGCCGAGCAGCGCGAACTTGTAGCTCTGCAGCATGTTGTCACCCGGCAGCAGCGACATCGGCACGTTTTGCACGATCTGCTCGGCGGTCTGCGTGCTGGCGATGAAGGTGATGTAGACCGGGAAGGCGACGATCAGCACGCCCAGCACCAGCACCAGGTGCGACAGCGCGTTCGCGACTGGGCGGTTCTCGACCATTTCAGTAGTTCACTTTCTTCTCGACGTAGCGGAACTGAACCACGGTCAACGCGATGAGGATCACCATCAGCACCACCGACTGCGCGGCCGAACCGCCCAGGTCCATCGCCTTGAAGCCGTCGAAGTAGACCTTGTAGACCAGGATCGCCGTGTCTTTGCCGGGCCCGCCCGAGGTGGCGGCGTCGATGATGGCGAAGGTGTCGATGAAGACGTAGATGATGTTGATGACCAGTAGGAAGAAGGTGGTCGGCGTCAGCAGCGGAAACTGCACCGTCCAGAAGCGCCGCCACGGGCCCGCGCCATCGATAGCTGCGGCTTCGATCAGGCTCTTGGGGATCGACTGCAGGCCGGCCAGGAAGAACAAGAAGTTGTACGACAGCTGCTTCCACACTGCAGCCATGACGATCAGCGTCATCGCGTGCGTGCCGTTGAGCAGGTGGTTCCAGTCGAAGCCGGCCGCGCGCAGCCAGAAGCTGACGATGCCGATCGAGGGCGCGAACATGAACAGCCACAGCACCCCGGCCACCGCCGGCGCCACCGCGTAGGGCCAGATCAGCAGCGTGCGGTAGAAGCCCGAGCCTTTGACGATGCGGTCGGCCATGACCGCCAGCAGCAGCGACAGCGACAGGCCGATGGCCGCCACCAGGATCGAGAACACCGCCGTGGTCTTGAACGAGGCCAGGTAGGTGTCGTCCTCCCACAGGCGCTGGAAGTTCTGCAGGCCAACGAACTGCGAGCTGGTGCCGAAGGCATCTTCTTGCAACACGCTCTGGAACAGCGCCTGGCCCGCGGGCCAGAAGAAGAACACCAGCACGATGACCATCTGCGGCGCCACCAGCACCCAGGGCAGCCACCAGCTCTTGAAGCGGACGCGCTTCTCGACCGTCAAGTGGGCTTCCTGTTGAAGTGCTCAGGCATCGGCCGGCCGCTTAACCCTTGTTGTCCTTCTGGAAACGCTCGAGCTGCTCGTCGCTGCGCTTCTTGGCCGCTTCCAGGCCTTCCTTGGCGGTCTTCTTGCCGGCCCATACCTGCTCCATCTCTTCGTCAATGATGGTGCGGATCTGCACGAAGTTGCCCAGGCGAATGCCACGCGACTTGTCGGTCGTCTTGCGGATCATCTGTGTTACCGAGACATCGGTGCCCGGGTTTTGCTTGTAGAAGCCGGACTTTTCCGTGAGCGCGAAGGCCGCAAGAGTGATCGGCAGGTAGCCGGTCTCCTGGTGACTCTTGGCCTGCACTGCGGGCTCGGACAGATACTTGTAGAACGCGGCCACGGCCTTGTATTCCTCTGTCTTCTTGCCCGACATGGCCCATAGACTGGCACCACCGATCACGGTGTTTTGCGGCGCGCCTGTGACGTCAGGGTAGTAGGGGAGGGTGCCGATGCCGCCGCTGAACTTGGCGTTGCGTTTGACTGCACCGTACAGCGCTGAGGTCGCCGTGATCATGGCGCACTCGCCCGATACGAAAGTGGCGTCAGCGCTGTTGCTGCGGCCCTTGTAGACGAAGAGGCCCTGCTTGGACATGTTGGCCAGGTTTTCGATGTGGCGCACGTGCAGCGGCGTGGTGATGGCCAGCCGCGTGTCCAGGCCTTGGAAGCCGTTGCGCTTGGTCGCGAACTCGACGTTGTGCCAGGCGCTGAAGCTTTCCAACTGCGTCCAGCTCTGCCAGCTGGTGGTGAAAGGGCACTTGTGGCCGCTGGCCTTGAGCTTGGCGGCGGCCAGCGCCACTTCGGGCCAGGTCTTGGGCGGCGCTTCGGGGTCCAGCCCGGCGGCCTTGAAGGCGTCCTTGTTGAAGTGGAAGACGGTGGTGCTGCTGTTGAACGGCAGGCTCAGCATCTGGCCGTTGGGCGCGGTGTAGTAGCCCGACACGGCCGGCACGTAGACGGAAGAGTCGAACTGCACACCGGCGGTCTTCATGACCTCGTTGACCGGCACGATGGCGCCCTTGCTGGCCATCATGCTGGCTGTGCCGACCTCGAACACCTGCAGGATGTGCGGTGCGTTGCCGGCGCGGAAAGCGGCAATGGCGGCGGCAAAGGATTCAGGGTACGCGCCCTTGAAGCTCGGCGTGACCTTGTAGTCCTTCTGAGAGGCGTTGAAATCCCTGGCCAGGCCGTTGACCCATTCGCCGAGTTGGCCGCTCATCGAATGCCACCACTGGATTTCGGTCTGCGCATGGGCGGGCAGGCTCAAGGCTGCGGCGGCCGCAGCGGCGAGAAAGGCGGGGGCGAGTTTGCGCAATGTCATGGGGTCTCCGGCAGGCTGTTTCGATGGCTCAGCCGACGAGTGTGGCCAGCCTTTGTGACAACTGGGGTTCTGTCACGGTGGCCTGCCCGGGGCAACGGGGATAACCCGCCGCCCGTGCAACCCCCTATGCCTGGCCAAGCGTGGACCCTGCGGTAGCATCCGCAGTTACCCTATGAATGCACCCTTGCACATCGCTACTGCTGCCCTTGTTGACGACGCCGACACGGCTGCCGTCAGGCTGCGCGAGATCCCCTACAACTACACCTCGTTCTCCGACCGCGAGATCGTGCTGCGCCTGTTGGGCGTCAGGGCGTGGGAGATCTTGCTGCAGTTGCGGCAAGAGCGCAGCACCGGCCGCAGCGCGCGCATGCTGTACGAAGTGCTGGGCGACATCTGGGTGGTGCAGCGCAACCCATACCTCGAAGACGACCTGCTCGACAACCCGCGCCGCCGGCAGTTGCTGATCGACGCCTTGCAGCACCGGCTGAATGAGGTTCAGAAACGCCGCACCCCCGAGGCTGACCGTGAACGAGATGTGCTGGTCGGCGAACTGCTCACCGCCGCGCGCAACGCCGTCGAATCCTTTGCCGCCCACTTCCGCGCGGTCTGGGACCTGCGCAAGACCACGCGCCGCGTGCTGGGCCGCGTGACGCTCAAGGACAACCTCAAGTTCGACGGCCTGAGCCGTGTCTCGCACGTCACCGACGCCACCGACTGGCGCGTCGAGTACCCCTTCATCGTGCTCACGCCCGACAGCGAAGCCGAGATGACCGCGCTGGTGGCCGGCTGCATTGA
>JANOLY010000052.1:0-5509 GCA_031420055.1 Burkholderiales bacterium
GTGGGCGACCCCGTGGGCGCGCTTTGTCCGTTCATCAGCTTGGTTCTCAGGGTCTCGATGTCGATGGCCTGGTACAGCGCCCGGCGCACGCGCAGGTCCTTGAACGGGTTGCGATCACCCGGCACGTTGGCGTAGAGCAGCCTGTCGCGGGCCTGGTCCATGGCGATGAAGAGCACGCGGTTCTCGGGCCCGTCAACCACCTTCACACCGGCCGTGTTGCGCAGCCGCGCCAGGTCGCGCGGCGCGGGGTCGTGCACGAAGTGGATTTCGCCCGAGACCAGCGCGGCCAGCCGGGTGGCGTCGTTGGCGATGGGCTGAAAGACAAACTCCTGCACGTTGCCTTCAAACCTGCCCCACCAACCGGCATGGCGCTTGTAGGTGGTTTTGATGCCGGGCTGGCGCAGCACCAGCATGTAGGGCCCGGTGCCGTTGGCGTTGAAGCCGGCGTGGCTTTCTTCGCGGTTCTTGTAGTCCAGCGGGCGTGTCACTTTGTGCTTCTCGCACCACGCGCGGCTCATCATGCCCACGGTGTCGATGTGCTGCAAAAAGATCGGGTTGACCTTGTCGAGCATGAAGTCCACCGTCAGCGCATCGACCTTTCTGGGCGTGCCCACGGCGTTGGCGTACACCGCCAACTGCGACGTGGGTTCACGCGCGCGCTGGAACGAGAACACCACGTCGTCGGCCGTGAAAGGCGTGCCGTCGTGAAAGCGCACGCCGGGCCGCAGCTTGAAGCGCCACACGCGCGGGCCGGTCTGTTGCCATTCGGTAGCCAGCCCGGGCTGCAAAAGCAGTTGCGCGTCACGGCTGGTCAGCCGCTCGTAGACATGACCGTTGAGCAGGTTGGTCAGGCCCTCGTTCTGCGCGTGCGGGTCCATGGTCTGGGCGTCGCCCTGGTTGGCCCAGCGCAGCGTCTGCGCCAGACTCGGCGCGCAGGCCAGCGCGGCCAGCAACAAGGCAGTGGTGGTGAGGTGTTTCATGGCGGCTGCGGCCTTTTGGGGGACAACCGCCACTGTAGGCCACACCCGCCGCGGCGGGCCTCAGGTGGTGGCGCCGCCGCAGGACGACCCCGCCCCGGCTGTGCACCCCAGGCAGTGGCTGGCGAATCGGATCTGCCGGCGCATCAGGGCCGCGAAGTCGAAGTCGAAGATCGTCGCTGCGCGACCGGCCTGGCCGGCCACCGGCATGTCCAGCATCTGGTTGAAGTCGCAGTCGTACAGCGTGCCATCGTGGCCCACGCTGATGAGCGTGCGGCACATCACGCCGGCCGCGGCGTCGGCATTGAAAGCACCCAGCAGCTTGTCCATGTAGCCGGGGTACTGCCCGCTCTTTTCCAGGTGTAACCGGAAGCGGTTGATGGGCATGTTGGTGATGGTGTAGAGCTGGTTGAACTCGATGCCCAAGCGCGTTGTCAGTTCGCGCTGGTAGTCGGCCTGCAAGACAGATTGGGACGCGGGCAGGTAGGGGCCGACCGGGTTGTAGACCAGGTTCAGCAACAAACCGCTGCCGGCGCGGCCATAACCCAGCGCGTTCAGGCGCTGCAGGCCGGCAATGCTCTTGGCAAAGACGCCGTCGCCGCGCTGCGCGTCGGTGAAGAACTCCTGGTAGTAGGGCAGCGAGCACACCACCTCGCAGCGGTGGCCGGCAAAGAACTCGGGCAGGTGGGCCAGCGACGCGCCCGTCTGCGGGTGGCCGTCAAAGGTGACGGTGAGGTTGTGCCGCACCATCACATGCCGGCCCAGCGCCGTGGCCTGGGCGACGAGCCATTCGAAGTCCGGGTGCAGTTCGGGCGCGCCGCCGGTGATGTCCAGCGTGCGGATCTCGGGGTGGTCGGCCAGCAGCGCAATGCAGCGCTCGACGCCAGCGCGGCTAAGCGCCTCGGTGCGTGTGGGCGAGGCGTCGACATGGCAGTGGCGACAGACCTGGTTGCACATCTTGGTGACGTTGACCTGCAGCGTGGTGATGCCCAGCGGCGGCAGCGCCACGCCGCGTGCCCGCAGCAAGCTGTCGAAGTCATGCCGCGGCAGTTCGGGTGACCGCGCCGGCGCCAGTGCACGCAAGGGGATGCTGTTGTTCACACCGTCCGCCCTACAGCACCAGCTTGTCGAGGTGATTCTTCATCTGCACGGCGTGCACCAGGGTGATGCCGGCCTTCATGGCCGCGGCCACGTGTACGGCCTCCATCATCTGCGCCGGGTTGGCGCCGGCTTCCAGGCAGGCCGTGCTGTAGGCGTCGATGCAATAGGGGCACTTCTCGGAGTGCGAGATGGCCAGCGCTATCAGCGCCTTCTCGCGCCGGGTCAGCGCGCCGTCAGCACCCGTGACCATGCCGTAGTACTTGAAGAACTCGTCGGCCAGGGCCTTGCCATGTTCGCCGATCTGCCCGAACTTGGCCAGGTCGGTGGACTCGTAGTAACTGCTCATGAATGTTCCTGTTGCCGCAATCCAGCATGCGGCCGGGTGCATTGTGTGCGGCCTGTCATGGCCTTGCTGCGCGCCCCCAAAATGGACCCTTCTTGTTGCCCGACTTGAGATCTATCAAGGCGGCCCTGGCCCGTATGCGTCCGTTGCTGTCCATCGTCATCCCTGTGCTGAACGAAAGTGTCCACGTGGCCCAGGCCCTGCGGGGCCTGGCGGTCTTGCGCCAGCAGGGCCATGAGGTCATCGTCTGCGACGGCGGCAGCACTGACGACACTGTGGCCCGCTGTGCCGGCCTGGTTGACTTGGTGTTGCGCGCGCCGCCCGGCCGCGCCCGTCAGATGAACGCCGGTGCCGCCGTGGCCCGAGGCGAGGTGCTGTTGTTCCTGCACGTGGACACAGCGCTGCCCGCGGATGCGCCGGCCGCCATCGCCCAGGCGCTGGCCAGGGCAGCCGCCTGGGGCCGCTTTGACGTGCGGATCGACGGACGCTCCCGGCTGCTGCCGGTGGTGGCCGCGTTCATGAACTGGCGCTCGCGCTGGAGTGGCATCGCCACCGGCGACCAGGCCCTCTTCATTCGCCGCGACCTGTTCGACACGCTCGGCGGCTTCGCCGACCAGCCTTTGATGGAAGACATCGAGCTGTCGCGCCGACTCTTGCGGCGCGGCCATGCACCGGCCTGCCTGCGCCAACGCGTGACCACCTCGGGCCGCCGCTGGGACGAGCACGGCGCGTGGCGCACCATCGTGCTGATGTGGCGCCTGCGCTGGCTGTACTGGCGCGGCACGCCGGCCGAGGCTTTGGCGCGCCTGTACCGATGAAGGCGCCTTGCGTGGTGATCGTGATGGCCAAGGCCCCCGTGCCGGGCTACGCCAAGACCCGGCTCATCCCGGCCCTGGGCGCGGTGCGTGCGGCGCAATTGGCCGACCGACTCTTGCAACACGCCTTGGGCGCTGCCCTGCAAGCGCAACTGGGCCCCGTGGACCTGTGCTGCGCGCCTGACCGGCACCACCCGCTGCTGCAGGCGCATCGCCAGCAAGGCGGCGTGGCGCTGTCGGACCAGGGCGCGGGCGATCTGGGCGAACGCATGTCACGCGCCTTCGACCGCTTGTGGCCGCGGGCAGACCGCATCCTCATGACCGGCACCGACGCGCCTGCGCTGGATGCCTTGGTGCTGCAACGTGCTGCGCAGTCGCTGGACGACGTCGACGCCGTGTTCGTACCCACCCTGGACGGCGGCTACGCGCTGGTCGGGCTGCGCCGTGCCGCGCCCAGCCTGTTCGTTGACGTGGCCTGGAGCACACCCCAGGTGATGGCGCAAACGCGCCAGCGTGTCGCACAGGCCGGGCTGAGCCACGTCGAACTTGCGTGCCTGCCCGACATCGACGAGCCGAGTGATTTGCAGCACTTGCCACCCGGGTGGCTGGATTGCGCGTTACGCTGCGCCGACTGAACCATGTACCAGCAACTCGACATCTTCAACGACAGCCGCGATGTGGCGCTGCGCAACGACATGGCGCAAGCCCTGCTTGACGGCGACCCCCTTGCCGCGAAGCGCATCGCCGACACGCTGCTGGCCGAGTTCGGCACCGACCCAGTGCTCGCACCCGGGGCCGTGCTGGTGGCGTTTCAGCATTGGCAACACGCCGCGGCTGCGCAAGGCCCACTCGACGTGGCCACCGTGCTCGACACGCAGCACCGGCTGGACGGCCCCGTTGCGGCAGCGGCCGCCGCGGTGTTCGGTGCCCAGCGGGCAGCAAACTGGCTGGCCGCGCAATGGCGCTGGTTGGCAGGGCAAGCCGCTGGCATCGGCTGGCTTGCGCCACAGGCCCAAGCGCATGCCGCCGCGCTGTACCTGCGCGGCCAGGCGTGGTCGCAGGCGGCCGAAGCGGTGGCGCGCATCGAGTCGTGGCGTCGCATCCCCGTGCCACTGCTTTGGATGACGCAGGCACGCTGGCGCGGCGTTGGCGCCGATGCGGCTTGGCCGCTGCTGGCCGAAGCGCTGTGGTTGGCGCCCGCCCGCGCGGCCATGCTGCGTGCGGCCTTGGCCGACGCGCGGCTCGACAAGCTGGTGGCGCGATTCGAGGAGCACTTCGACCCGGATGCCGACCCCGTTGCCGTATGGCCTTGGTTGCCGGCCTTCGCGCTGGTGGACCAGCCGCTGCTGGCTGGTCCGCTGGCTGACGCCGTGCCGCCCACAGATTTCGCACCCGGCCTGGCGTTTTCTGTCGTGATGGCCTTGCTGCGGCTGGAACGCCAGGGCCAGCACCATGAAATCGTTGCGCAGCGCGCCCGCTTGAAGGCGCTTTCGGCCCCGCTGTTTACAGCCTACATGTCCACGCGCTGAAGCCGGCTTGTGATGCCGGCTTGTGCCGCCACCAACAAAAGCGGCCCCGATGGGCTACCCATCAGCCGCGTTTTTGCAACCCCTCCCCTTCTACACTGACGCCAACCGAAACGCCGCAGCCATGAAATCCTGCTCTTGGGCTCGCACGCCAACGTGTGCGGCGATGGTTCGCCACTGCCGCACGACCGTCAGGCAACGGCCGATGATCCCGTCTGCATCACGAACGGACACACGAAAGTACGGTGCCACGGCGCGGGCAAGATCGAGGTCCAGCGCGTTGTCGGCCTGACTGATGTTCAGCTTCAGCCCCTGGGCGTGCGGCACCGGGTTCATGTCGAAGGCCGGCGAGAGGCGCCACCCCTTGCCGGGCACCAGGATGAAGCCGTGGTTTCGCAGGTGGTCGTCGGTGTTGGAAACCATCAGGTTGAAAACGATCCGCGACCACAGTTCTTGAAGGTCGATGTCAGTCTGCGCGCCGTGATCGATCAGGACGCGCGCGATCTCAAGGTAGCTTGCGCCTGTCGAAGCGTCATCGCCGTCCTGGCGTCCGGTGAGTGTCATCGCCGACGCGAAGTGCAGCCGCCGCCCGGACCCCGTGCGATCAAATCGCTTCACCAAAAAAGTGTTGTGCGGGTTGGCGAACCGGCGCGCCAGACTGTCGGGAACTTGCAGCCCGCAGCCACGCGCCAGCGTGTGCACCACCATTTCCCAGGCACCCACGTCATGCTCGTCGCGCACGCTGGG
>JANOLY010000053.1:0-4918 GCA_031420055.1 Burkholderiales bacterium
TCACGCAGCGCCTGAGCCTTGCGGTGACCCGCGCCACGGCGGAGCAACCCAGCCTGGCCACCAAGCGCGTCTCCCCGCACACGCTCAGGCATACGAGCGCCATGCACCTGCTGCAGTCGAGCGTGCCGTTCAACGTGATCGCCCTGTGGCTCGGCCACGAGAGCACAACAACGACGCACCGATATGTCGAGGCCGACCTCGCGATGAAGGAGAAGGCCCTCGCACGGCTGGCGGCGCCGGAGACCAAGATGGGCCGCTACAAGGCACCGGACTCGCTGCTTCGGTTCCTGCAAACGCTGTAACTATGCGCAGACATCGCCGGCCTCAATGGCACATCGCTGCAGCGAACGGCGTCGTCAGCGCAGAGTCGCCTGTGCATAGTCGAGGCATGTGCATAGGGGTCGCAAGCGGGTACCCCACTCTGGACCTTGGCTGCCTCGAAGCAGTCCTTGGCGCTGTGTCCACCAAACACAGAACCGTGGCGCCAGCCGAAACGAGTTTGGCTCCCCAAGGGTGACAACCCTCGGCAAGTGGCACCAACTTTGCTCGACATTTGCAAAGCTTCACGTACCGACCGCTGGCTTTCGGTGAAGATCGTGACTGGCTGCGCCGCGTCGGCGCCCGCCGTTGACTTGCCGGGGCGCCCACATGCAGCACGACACCCTCGAACGCCCGTTGCCCAGCGTGCCCCCGGCACCTGAGATGCCGGACCCCGCCGCGCAACACGCGTCGCCCGGCGTCCCGCCGACGCCTGTGGCCCTGGGCAGCGCAGCCCTGTTGGCGGCCTGTGGCGGCGGTGGTGGCGACAGCCCGGCCCCTGCGCCGGCACCGCCGGCCGTGGCGGGCATCAGCGCGGCCGAAGCGTCGCGCTTCCTGGGCCAGGCGGGGTTCGGCGGCAACGATGCACAGATCGGGCGCGTTCAGGCCCTGGGCTACAGCGGCTGGCTCGACGAGCAGTTCGCCGCGCCGCGCACCCAGGGGCATTACGACTGGATGGTGGCTGGCAACTACGCCGTCACCACGAACATCTTCAGCTTCAACGGCACCGACAACACGCTGTGGCGCAAGGTGATCAGCTCGCCCGACGTGCTGCGCCAGCGCATCACCCTGGCGCTGTCGGAAATCTTTGTCGTGTCGATGACGGGGCTGCCCATCAACTGGCGCGGCTTTGTCGCGGCCGCCTACGTGGACGTGCTGGAGAGCAATGCCTTCGGCACCTACCGCGCGCTGCTGGGCGAGGTGACGCTGTCCCCCGGCATGGGCAGCTACCTGAACATGCGCGGCAACCTGCGCGAAGACGCCGCCACCGGCCGTGTGCCCGACGAAAACTATGCCCGCGAGGTGCTGCAACTGTTCAGCCTGGGACTGGTGGAGCTGGCCCCCGACGGCACGCTGAAAAACGGTGTGGCCACCGACACCTACGGCCAGGACACCATCACCGGCCTGGCCAAGGTGTTTACCGGGTGGAACAACAACGCCGCCAACAACACCGACCCCGGCTACGCCCAGCGCGCCATGGTGTTGACAGCAGCCAATCACTCGCCCAGCGCCAAGCAGTTCCTGGGCGTCACGGTGGCCGCTGGCACCGCCGGTGCCACGGCTTTGCAAACGGCCCTGGACAGCATCGCCGGGCATGCCAACGTCGGCCCCTTCATCGGCCGGCAATTGATTCAGCGGTTGGTGTCCAGCAACCCCAGCCCGGCCTACGTGGGGCGCGTGGCTGCGGTGTTTGCCAACAACGGCGCAGGAGTGCGTGGCGACCTGAAGGCGGTCATCAAGGCCGTGCTGCTGGACGACGAAGCCCGCCGCGCCCCCGTGGCCGGCGACACCACACGCGGCAAGCTGCGTGAACCCGTGGTGCGCTTCATCCAGTGGGCGCGCACCTTCAACCTCGCGTCGCCCACCGGTAGCTGGAACATCGGCAATGTGTCGGACCCCGCCACACGCCTGGGCCAGAGCCCGCTGCGCTCGCCCTCGGTATTCAACTTCTTCCGCCCAGGTTATGTGCCTCCAAACTCGGCCCTGGGCACGCTGAACCTGAACGCGCCCGAATTCCAGATCACCAACGAGTCCACCGTGGTGGGCTGGGCCAACTGGGCGCAGACCTTCGTGCAAGGTGGCGTTGGCGAGACGCGCCCCGACTACACGGCCGAGCTGGCCCTGGCAACCGACGCGGCGGCGCTGGTCAGGCGCGTGTCGCTGCTGCTGTCGGGCGACAACCTGTCGGCCGCCACCGTGGCCACCATCACCGCGGCCGTGGGCAGCATCAGCGCCACCACCGACGCCGGCAAGCTCAACCGGGTGTACGCCGCCATCCACCTGGTGCTGTGCGCGCCTGAATACCTGGTCCAGGTCTGAAGGGGCCCAACGATGAACAAGCTGCCAACCTCCCTTTCCAGCCGCCGCGCCTTCTTGCAGCGCGCTGGCCAGCTCTCGCTGACCGGTGTGGCCGCGCCCTGGGCGCTGAACCTGGCCACTGTCGCCGAAGCCGCCGCGCAAACGGCCACCGACTACAAGGCCCTGGTGTGTGTCTTCCTGTACGGCGCCAACGACCACGGCAACACCTTGCCGCCATATGACGCGGCCACCCATGCCAACTACGTCAACATCCGCGGCAGCCTGGCCACGGCCCGCGCCAACCTGGCGGCCACGGCGCTGACGCCGTCCGTGGCCCTGCCCGGGGGCCGGCAGATGGCGCTGGCGCCCGAGCTGGCGCCGCTGAAGACGCTGTTCGACGCCGGCCGCATGGGCGTGCTGCTGAACGTGGGCACGCTGATCCAGCCCACCACCCTGGCCCAGTACAACGCCAGGAGCGTGCCGCTGCCGCCCAAGCTGTTTTCGCACAATGACCAGCAATCGGTGTGGCAAAGCTCGCTGCCTGAAGGTGCTACCTCGGGTTGGGGTGGCCGCGTGGGCGACCTGTTCCAGTCCGGCAACGGCAAGAGCACCTTCACCTGTGTCAACGTCAGCGGCAATGCGGTTTTCATGAGCGGGCGCGACGCTGTGCAATACCAGGTGTCCACCACAGGGTCGGTGGCCTTGCGCGGCATCCAGACGCCGCTGTACGGCTCACAAGCCTGCAGCGACGCACTGCGTGCGCTCACCACCGCCAGCCGCACCCATCTCATGGAGGCCGAACACACCCGGGTGATGGCCCGGGCCATCGACGCCAACACCAGCCTGAGCGCGGCCTTGACGGGCATCCCTGCCCTCACGACTGCTTTCGATGCCGCCAACCCGCTGGCCTTGCAGTTGCAAATGGTGGCGCGAATGATTGCGGCGCGCTCTGCGCTGGGCGCCAGGCGGCAGGTGTTTTTCGTGTCGATAGGCGGCTTCGACCTGCACGACTTTCTTGTCGCCCAACACCCTGGGTTATTGAGCAATGTGGGCGGCGCCATCAAGAGCTTTCATGACGCCACGGTTGAGCTCGGCGTGGCCAACCAGGTCACCACCTTCACCGGCAGCGACTTCGGCCGCACGCTGACCAGCAACGGCGACGGCAGCGACCACGGCTGGGGCAGCCATCAGTTCGTGGTGGGTGGCGCCGTCAAGGGCGGGCGCTTCCACGGCAGCTTGCCGGCGTTCTCAGTCAACGGCCCGGACGACGTGGGCCAGGGGCGGCTGTTGCCCACCACGTCGGTAGACCAACTGGCCGCCACCTTGGCCAAGTGGATGGGGGTCAGCGACAGCAACCTGCCGTTGGTGGTGCCCAACATCGGCAACTACTCGGTGCGCGACCTCGATTTGTTCAACTGACGACGGCGGATTGGCCGTGGCGTGGCCACGGCGCCGGCAGGTCGCTGGGGCCCCGAGTTGCGGGCCTGTCATGCACCGATACCATCGCGGCCATGCTCAATAACGCCTGCTCTTGGTCCGCACTGCGCCGTTGGTGCGCCGTCGCTGTGCTCGCCATGCCGGCCGCGGCCTGGGCCCAAGTCTTCACGCTGGACCTGTTGTCCCCCGCCGATCCACGGCCCAGCACCGCGCGCGAGTTTGTCAACGTGCTGGGACGCACGGCGCCGGGCAGCACGGTGCGCGTGGGCGGAGAAGCCGTCACGGTGTACAGCACCGGCGTCTTCGTGCGCGACCGCGTGCCGCTGGCCTTGGGCACCAACAGCATCCGCATCGAAGCCACGTCAAGCACCGGCCAAACGCTAGAGCGCGTGCTGGAAGTCGAACGCACCGCGCCGCCCGCCGGCGTGGTCTGGCCCAACGACCGCCTGTGGCTGGACGGCAGCAGCCTGCGCCCCGCCGAGCTGCTGCGCGTGGCCCCGGGCGAACCCGTGGAAGTTGCAGTGCGCGCCACGCCCGGCCAGCAGGTGCAGGCGCGCCTGCCCGGCCAGGATTGGCAAGCGCTGGTGGAAGCCACCCCCGGCAGCTACCGCGCGCTGCTGCGCTTTGAAGGCGCGGGCGATGTCGAGCCGGCCCCCGTGCAGCTGCGCCTGGACGGCGAGGCGCTGCCGCGCAGCGTGCGCCCGCGCAGTGTGTTGACGATGTCGTTCGGCAGCGTGGGCGCCTGGCGCGGCGACCCACAACGCTTGGTTGTTACCGGGCCCGACGGTGCCGACTTGCTGCACGGCCTGCACGAGGTGCGCCTGGGTGGCCCCTTCCTGGCCGAGATGGCGCCCGGCGTGCTGCTCAACATCACTGGCCAGCAAGGGGAGCATTGGCGGGTGCAGCTCAGCGCCGACACCACGGCCTGGGTGCCGCAATCAGCTGTCAGCGCCGTGCCACCGGGCACCGCCGCACCGTTCACTTCGTTTACCAGCCTGTCCCTCAGCGGCAGCGCTCAGGGTGGTGATGTGCTGCGTGTGGCGCTGCCCATCAGCGTGCCAGTGGCTGTGCGCGCGGTGGCTGACGCACAAGGCCAGCACAGCCTGGAGCTGGAGGTGTTTGGCGCCCACCACGCCAGCACCTG
>JANOLY010000054.1:0-8093 GCA_031420055.1 Burkholderiales bacterium
CTTTTTCCAGCCTGCGGCGTCGAGCACCTGGTTGGCCTTGTCGATATTGAATTCGAACTTCGTATTCGGGCTGCGCACTCGCGGCGGGTTGTTCACGAAGTTGGCCGTGACCACGCCGCCGCGCCCGTAGATGAAGTCGACGATGCCCTTGCGGTCCACCAGCAGCGCCATCGCCGTGCGCACGGCCTTGTCGCTGAAGGCCGGGTGCCGGGTCTTCATGTGCGCACGTTCGCCATCGACCTCGGTCCAGGGATCCGCGACGTTGAGCGAGATGAACTCGATATCGCCCCCTTCCACGATCGCGACCTTGCCCTTGCCGCTGGCTTCCAGCCGCTTCAGGATCTCGTCTTCGACCGCCAGATTCCAGGCGTAGTCGTACTCGCCGCTTTGCAGCACGGCGCGCGCGGCCGACGTGGCATCCCCGCCGCCCTTGATCTCGATGCTGTCGAAGTGCGGCCGGTGGGGCTGGTGGTAGCGCGGGTTCAAGGTGGCGCGCAGCAAGTCGCCGGGCTTGAACTCGGCAAACACATAAGGCCCGGTGCCCACGGGTTTGAAGTTGACAGCGGCCTCGCGCGACTTCGCGCCCTGAAAGGCGCTGAAGAGGTGGCGCGGGATGAGGGACGACACGCAATAAGGCCCG
This sequence comes from Burkholderiales bacterium, assembly GCA_031420055.1. GTDB lineage: Bacteria > Pseudomonadota > Gammaproteobacteria > Burkholderiales > Burkholderiaceae_C > Rubrivivax. The sequence goes on from JANOLY010000054.1 coordinate 641, forward strand.
GCCCAAAACGGCGTGGGCTTGTCGAACACCACGCGCACGGTGTGGCTGTCGATCTTGACGAACTGGAAGTCGCGAAAGTTGCCGCTGGTGGTGGTGGCAGTGGCGGTGTCGCTGGCGTAGGCGGCGTTGAACAGCACGTCATCGGCCGTGAAGGGCTGGCCGTCATGCCAGCTCACGTCGCGCTTCAGCTTCCAAGTCGCGCTGCGGCCGTCGGCGGCCACACCGCCGTTGGCGCGGCTGGGGATCTCGGCGGCCAGCACCGGGCGCAGTTCGCCTTCACCGTCCCAGCGGGCCAGCGGCTCGTAGAACACGCGGGCCGCGTCAGCATCTTTGGTGCCGGTGGCAAAGTGCGGATTCAACTGGGTCGGACCCTGCCACAGCAGCACCCGCAACACGCCGCCACCGCCGCGCTGGGTGGGCTTGTAGACGAAGGCCGGCGCCGTCTGTGCGCTTGCGGTGCCTTGCAACAGCATCGCGGCCATGGGGGGTGTCAGGCCCAGCGCGACCAGTCGCTGGATGAAGTCGCGGCGCGCCAGCCGACCGGATCGCACGTCCCCGATCCAGCGGCGCAAACGGGCGTTCAGGGCCTGGGGCATGGTCAAGTCCTTTGCTCGTCGAGCGCAACTGCCGCGCGCACCATTGTGGCGGTGCGGCGGAGATCGCGGTCGCGGGCCCGACTTGCCACCGAGCGATGCAGAGAACGTCGGCAATGTCAGTCGCCAACGCACCCAGGACTGACGGGCGATGACGCGCCCGCCGTGACGCTTAAGGCCAAGCGACCGGCCTGGAAGTCCTGCACCGCCTGCACCAACTCGGCATGCGTGTTCATCACGAAGGGGCCGTGCTGAGCGATGGGTTCGCCCAGCGGCCGGCCGGCGATGAGAATGGCGCGCGCACCCTCGGGGCCGGCTGTGAGCACCACGCCGTCGCTGCCGGCGCTGTTGGCGAAGATGGCCATGCGCTGCTTGCGCACGCCGCTGGCGCCTGCCGTCAACCCACCGCGGTACACGTAGAGCAAGGCGTTGTGCGTGGCGGGCAGCGTTTGCTCGAAGTGCGCATGCGCTGCGAGGTGCAGGTCCAAATACAGCGGCTCGGTGTCTTCGCGCTGCACGGCGCCGGCCACGCCATGGCTGTGGCCGGCGATGACGCGTGCGGTGACGCCATCGCCCTGCCATTCGGGAACCTCGGCCGAGCTGATGTCGCGGTACCAGGGCGGCTGCATCTTGCTGCGCGCCGGCAGGTTCAGCCAGAGCTGAAAGCCTTCCATCGCGCCGTCTTCTTGCTCGGGCATCTCGCTGTGGATGACACCGCGGCCGGCCGTCATCCACTGCACACTGCCGGGCACCAGCAGGCCAACGTTCCCGGTGCTGTCGCGGTGGCGCATGCGGCCCTGCAACATGTAGGTCACGGTTTCGAAGCCGCGGTGCGGGTGGTTGGGGAAGCCGCCGATGTAGTCGCCCGGGTTGTCGGTGCCAAAGGCGTCGAGCATCAGAAAGGGGTCGAGCCGGCGCTGCAGGTCTTGCGTCAGCACACGCACGAGCTTGACGCCGGCGCCGTCGCTGGTGGCCTGGCCTTGCACCAGGCGTTCGACGGTGCGCGGGGTAGTGACGGGGACTGATGCGGTGTTGGCGGTGGCGTCCATGGCCTGCACTTTATCGGCAGCGCGCCGCAGTTCGGTTGCGAGGGCTTGCACGCTGGGTTCAAATGCAGGCCCGTTCGCGCATTGGAGTTGGTCGCATGAAAGCAGTCTGGAATGGTGTGGTGGTGGCCGAGAGCGACGACACCGTGGTCGTCGAGGGCAACCACTACTTCCCCGCCGCCGCAGTCAAGAGCCAGTACCTGCTGCCCAGCAACACCAAGACCATGTGCTCGTGGAAGGGCCAGGCCAGCTACCACACGCTGTTTGTCGATGGCAACGCCAACCCGGATGCGGTCTGGACCTACCCCGACCCCAAGGAAGCGGCGGCTGAGATCAAGGGCCGCGTGGCGTTCTGGAAGGGCGTGAAAGTCAGCGAGTAGCCGAGCCGCCGAGGGCAGGGACATCCCCGCTGCCAGTTGCCGGGCCCGCGGCGCAAAATGCAGGGTTGATCGGCGCCTGCCATGCCGGTGCTGCCACATCCAGCCGGAGACCCGTGCCATGAAGAACATCCTGTCGGCCTTGTGCGCTGCCGCTATCTTGCAATGCGCCGCGCTGTCGGCCCAAGCCGCCCCGGGGCTGCCGTCGACCAACGTGGCCTGGCTGGCGGCGGCCGCTGATGCCGACGTTGACCGCGCCTTTGCCCAGGCCCGCGCGCAGAACAAGCCGGTGCTGCTGTACTGGGGTGCCACTTGGTGCCCGCCATGCAACCAGCTCAAGGCCACGCTGTTCAACCGGCAAGACTTCGCAGCGCAGTCGCGCAACTTCGTGGCCGTGCATGTGGACGGCGACCGCCCCGGCGCGCAAAAGCTGGGCCAGCGCTTCAAGGTCAGCGGCTACCCGACGGTGGTGCTGTTCAAGGCCGACGGCAGCGAGATCACGCGGCTGCCAGGCGAAGTGGACCCGGTCCAGATGATGACGGTGTTACAGCTGGGCCTGGCCGGCGGCCGCCCGGTGAAGGCGGTGCTGGCCGATGCCCTGGCCAGTAAGCCACTCAGTGCCAACGAGTGGCGCATGCTGGCCTTTTATTCGTGGGAAACCGACGAGCAACAAGTGGTGCCCAAGGCCGATGTGCCCGCCACGCTGGCCCGCCTGGCCGCGGCCAGCCCCGCGGGCGATGCCGAGACCACGACCCGGCTGTGGCTCAAGGCGCTGGCCGCCAGCGACGACGGCAAGGGCCTGAAGGCCGACGCCGCGCTGCGCGAGCGCGTGTTGCGCGTGCTGGCCGACCCCGGCGTGTCGCGCACGCAGATGGACGTGTTGGCCGGCGGCGCCACGGACATCGTCAAGACGCTGGAAACCGAGGGCTCGCCCGGCCGCGCCGCGCTGGTGGTCAGCTTCGAGTCCACGCTCAAGCGCCTAGAGGCCGATGCCAGCTTGTCGCGCGGCGACCGCTTGGGCGCGGTGATCGCGCGCATCGACCTGGCGCGCCTGGGCCAGCCCAAGGACAGCGTGCAACCCACGCTGCCCGAGGCCTTGCGCAAGGACGTGCGCGAGCACGTCGCCCGACTGGACCGCGATACCACCGACGGCTACGAGCGCCAGGCCGTCATCACTGCCGGCGCCTACGCCCTGGGCCGCGCCGGCCTGTGGGCCGACAGCGACGCGCTGCTCAAGGCCAACCTGGCGCGCAGCCATTCGCCCTACTACCTGATGAGCCAGCTCGGCGGCAACGCGCGCAAGCTGGGTCGTAACGACGAAGCGCTGCGCTGGTACGAGCAGGCCTTCGATAAGAGCGAAGGCCCGGCCACGCGCTTGCAGTGGGGCTCGGGCTACCTGGCGGCGCTGGTTGATCTGGCGCCGCAGGACGCCGCGCGCATCGAAAAGGCCGCCGCGCAGTTGTTGACCGACGCGGCCAAGGACAGCGGCGCCTTTGAGGGCCGCAGTGTGCGCTCGCTCAAGCGGGCGGGCACCAAGCTGGCCGGCTGGACCGCTGACGGCAAGAACGCCGCCACGCTGCGCCGGCTGCAGAGCCAGCTCGACGGCCTGTGCGCCAAGGTCGACGCCGCCGACGGCCAGCGCGCGGCCTGCAACGCACTGCTCAAGCCGGCGGCCAGGAAGGACGCCGCGGCGGCTTGACGCCACCCGGCGCCTGCCGGCCGCCGAGAATGCAGGCTTGGTGCGGGTGCCCCGGTGCGCGCGCCCGACCGTGAAGGAAGCCCTCGCCATGTCCCGCACTCTGCTCGACGAGTCCCATGTCCACCCCGCTATCCGCGCACAAATCGCTGCCTTGCACCGCGATGTTGTGGACCAGGTCATCGCGGCGCTGGCCGCGCATGCCGTGGTGGTCGTGGGCATGCAGGGCAACCCCTTTGTGCGCCAGGCCCGCAAGGCCTTGGACGCAGCCGGCGTGGCCCACCACTACCTGGGCTATGGCAGCTACCTCAGCCAGTGGCGCCGGCGCAATGCGCTGAAGATGTGGTCGGGCTGGCCAACGTTTCCGATGGTCTTCGTCAAGGGCATGCTGGTCGGTGGGGCCAGCGACCTGCGCCGGCTGGTCGACAGCGGCGAGCTCAAGCGATTGCTCGGTTGACAACACCGCGGCTGCCATTCGTCACGCCCGCAGCGCTGTTCGTGCGCCGGGGTGCCTGAGACAGGCCCAGGCCGCGCAGAATGCGCCGGATGCCTGCTTTGCTCCTTGTTCTCGCGCTGCTGACGGCCTGGTTGGCCGCGGCACCCCTCGCCCGCGCCGCCGATGCCGCACCCGTGCTCAAGCCCTGCCGCCTGCAAGGTGTGGAGCACGACGCGCTGTGCGGCACGCTGCGCCGCCCGCTCAACCCAGCAGCACCCCAGGGCGTGCAGATCGACGTTCACTACGCCCTGCTGCCGGCGCTGGCCCGCAACAAGAAGCCCGACCCGGTGTTCTTCTTTGCCGGCGGGCCGGGGCAGAGCGCGATGTCGCTGGCCGGGCCGGTCAGCCGCATGGCGGCGCGGCTGAGCAACCGGCGCGACGTGGTGTTGATCGACCAGCGCGGCACCGGCAAGACCGCGCCCTTGAAATGCGAAGAGGACCGCCCGACCCAGCCGCTGGCCGAGTCGGCCGACCCGGCGCGCCAGCTGCAGCGGCTACAGGCCTGCCGCGCGGCGCTGGAAGAGCTGCCCCACGGCGATCTGCGGCAATACACCACGACGATCGCCATGCAAGACGCCGACGCCGTGAGGCGAGCGCTGGGCGCCGAGAAGGTCAACCTGGTGGGCGGTTCGTACGGCACCCGCGCCGCGCTGGAGTACATGCGCCAGTTCCCGGCGGCCGTGCGGCGGGTGGTGATCGACGGCGTGGCCCCGCCCGACATGGTCTTGCCCGCCAGCTTCTCGCCAGACACCCAAGCTGCGTTCGACGGCCTGTTGGCCGCCTGTGAGGCCGATTCCACCTGCGCCGCGCGCTACCCGGACCTGCGCCGTGGCTGGCGCAGTCTGCTGGCCAGCCTGCCGCGCCAGGCGACGGTGCTGCACCCGGTGACCGGGCAGCCAGAGCAAATCACGGTCACGCGCGACTTGCTGCTGGGCCTCGTGCGGGGCCCGCTGTACGTGCCCAGCTTGACAGCCGCGCTGCCGCTGGCGCTGGCTGAAGCAACGCGCGGTCGCTTCGAGCCGCTGGCGGGCTTGTCGGGTGCCGTGGGTGGCGGCCGCGCCGGGGCCTTGGCCGCGGGCATGCACTTTTCGGTGGTGTGTGCCGAAGACGTGCCTCGCTTGAGCCAGGCTGCCGACCGACCGGGGGCCGACTTCGGTGTCGGGTTCGCCGAGCTTTACACCAAGGTCTGCGCCGATTGGCCGCGTGGCGACGTTCCAGCCGCCTTCTACACCCTGCCAGCGGCGCCAGCGGCCACATTGGTGCTGTCGGGCGGCATGGACCCGGCCACCCCGCCGCGGCATGGTGAACGTGTGGCCACGGCGCTGGGCGCCAAGGCGCGGCACGTGGTGGTGCCCCATGCCGGCCACGGCGTGCTGGGCGTGGGCTGCATGCGCGACGTGCTGTTCCGCTTCATCGACGCTGCTGCTGACGACCAGGCCTTGAAGGTCGAGGCCGATTGCGCCGCGGCCATCCCGCGCCCCACGGTGTTTGTGCCGGTCGCGGCCGAGGCAGCGAAATGATCGAAGTAAAGCAATTGTCCAAACGCTTTACCCAGGGCAGCGGGCGCAGCGCCCGGGTGGTGCAGGCCGTGGACGGCGTGGACTTTTGCGCTGCCAATGGCTGCATCACCGGCTTGCTGGGCCCCAACGGCGCCGGCAAGACCACCACCTTGCGCATGGTGGCTGCGCTGATCGCGCCCGACGCCGGGCGCATCACCGTCGATGGCCTGGACGTGGCCACCCAGCCGGCGCGCGCGCTGGCCCGCATGGGCGTGCTGAGCGACGCGCGCGGCCTGTACCCGCGGCTGACGGCGCGCGAGAACATCGTCTACTACGGCCGCTTGCACGGCATGAGCGCGGCCGCCGCCGCGGCGCGTGCCGACGCCTTGGCTGCCACCCTGGACATGCGAGGCCTGCTGGACCGCCGCACCGAAGGCTTCAGCCAGGGCGAGCGCATGAAGACCGCGCTGGCCCGCGCGCTGGTGCACGACCCGGCCAACATCATCCTGGACGAACCCACCAACGGGCTGGACGTGCTGGCCACGCGCGCGCTGCGCCAAGCCCTGCGCCGGCTGCGCGACGACGAGGGCAAGTGCATCGTCTTTTCCAGCCACATCATGCAAGAGGTGGAGCGGCTGTGCGACCACGTGGTGGTGGTGGCGCATGGCCGCACCGTGGCTCAAGGCAGCGTGGCGCAGCTGTCGGCGCAGGCCGGCGAGCGAGATTTCGAGGAGACCTTTGTGAAGCTGGCGTTCGGCCCGCAAGACGGTACCTTGGGAGCCGCGCCATGATGACCAGCGCCTGGGTGGTGTACTGCAAGGAACTGGTCGACGCCCTGCGCGACCGCCGCACGCTGCTGATGGTGCTGCTCAGCTCGGTGGCGGTGGGGCCGCTGGTGCTGGTGCTGTTGTCGCAGCTGGTGTCTGGCATCGAAAAGCGCGCCGAGGCCCGCGTGGTGGTGGTGCAGGGGATCGAGCACGCGCCCACCCTGGCCAATTACCTGGCGCGCCAGACCTACACCGTGCAGCCGGCGCCGGCCGACTTCGAACGCCAGTTGCGCGACAGCAAGTTGGCCGAGCCGGTGGTTGTCGTGCCCGCAGACTTCGAGGCCCTGCTGGCGCGTGGCGAGGCGCCGGTGGTGGAGCTGCTGTCCAGCGCCAGCAACCAGCGCGCCGTTACCGGCAGTCGCCAGGTGCTGCGGCTGCTGCGTGGCTTCAACCAAGAACAAGCCGCGCTGCGACTGGCCGTGCGTGGCATCGCACCATCGGCGCTGGAGGCCATGCAACTCGAGGAGCGCGACCTGGCCAACGCGTCGACCCGTGCGGCCCAACTGGCCACCATGGTGCCGTTTTTTGTGCTGATGGCCGTGCTTTATGGCGCGCTCAACGCCGCGCTGGACAGCACGGCCGGTGAACGCGAACGCGGCTCGCTGGAGCCCTTGTTGATGAACCCCGCGCCCAAGGCCGCGCTGGTGCTGGGCAAGTGGGGCGCGGTGGCCAGCGTCGGCATGCTGATCGCGGTGCTGTCGTGCATGAGCTTCCTGCCGGGGCAGTGGCTGCTGCGCAGCGAAGCGTTAGCGGCGATGTTCCGCTTCGGCGTCAATGAGGCGCTGGCCTTCATCGCGCTGCTGCTGCCGCTGGCCGGGGCGCTGGCCGCGCTGCTGATGGCCATTGCCATCCGTTGCAAGACCTTCAAGGAGGCGCAAGCCAACGCCACCGTGCTGGTGCTGGCGATCTCGATGCTGCC
>JANOLY010000055.1:0-4238 GCA_031420055.1 Burkholderiales bacterium
CGCGCGGCGCACAGTGAAAGGTCGGAACATGTCGGCGATTGTCGGCGAGCCGCCACCGCCCACTTGACGCGCCGCAAGGTCTGCCTAGGGCCCCAGGCGTAGGCTGATGGCTTCGGGCGTCACGCTCGCGCCAAATTCCACCTGCCATGGCCGACATCGCCACTGCCAAGCCGCCCTCGTTGCCCTCGCTGCCCTCGCTGCCCGCCAGCCTGCTGGGCAAGCTGCGCCGCGAGTTGATGCGTTGCGTGCCGTTTTCGCAAATGCAGCCTGCGCATGTCGATGCCCTGCTGGTCGGCGCCAGCCAGGCCCACTTCGCACCCGGCGCGGTGGTGCTGGACCCATCGAGCGGGCCGGCCCGGGCGCTGTGGTGCATCCACCAGGGCAGCGTCACCCGTCGCAAGGGCCAGGCCGACAGCGCCGGGCAGTTTGAATATGTCGCCGGTGACTTGTTCCCGGTGGACGCGCTGCTGGCCGCACGTGCCGTCACATCCACCTACACCGCCAACGACGACACCTTCTGCCTGCGCCTGCCGGCTGAACTCGTGCAGCGCGTGGCGGCATTGAGCCCGCCGCTGGCCAACTTCCTGAACCGGCGTGCCATGCACCTCCTGGCGCTGTCGCGCAAGGCCCTGCAGGCACAGTTTGCGGCGCAGGTGCAGGCCGAGCAGGCGATGGAGACCGCACTGGCCCAGCTGCCGCGCCGCGAGCCGCTCGCTTGCAGCGCCAGCACACCGCTGCGCCTGGCGCTGGGGCGCATGCATGAACGGCGCCTGGGCTCGATACTGGTGGTGGACGATGGGGGTGCGCTTCAGGGCATCCTCACCCGCAACGACATCCTCGGGCGCATCACCTTGCCGCAGTTGCCGCTGGACACACCCATCGGCCAGGTTATGAGCTCGCCGGTGGCCAGCCTGAGCACCCAGCACACGCTGCAGGATGCGGCGCTGTTGATGTCGAGCCAAGGCGTGCGCCACGTGCCCATTCTTGAGGCCGGACGTGTCGTCAACGTGGTCTCGCAACGCGACCTGTTCACCCTGCAGAGGCTGTCGATCAAGCAGCTGGGCAGCAGCATCCGCGCTGCGGCCGACGTGGCCGCGCTCAAACCGCTGGCGGCCGACATTCGCGACTTTGCGCGCAGCCTGCTCGGGCAGGGTGTGCAGGCGCGCCAGCTCACGGAGCTGATCAGTCATCTCAACGACTTGCTCACCACGCGGCTGGTGCAACTGGTGGCGCAACATCGTGGGCTGGACCTGCAACAGGCCTGCTGGCTGAGCTTCGGCTCCGAAGGGCGCAGCGAGCAGACGGTGGCCACCGATCAGGACAACGGCCTGGTGTTTGCGCCCCAGGACCCGCAACAGGTGCAAGCGAAAGAGCGCGACGCCTGGCTGGCCTTTGCCCATGAAGTGAACCTGGCGCTGGACGCCTGCGGCTACCCGCTGTGCAAAGGCGGCGTGATGGCCAGCAACCCCGCCTGTTGCCTGAGCGCGCAGGAGTGGGCCGAGCGCTTCACGCAATGGATAGAAGGCGGCGCGCCCGAGCACCTGTTGCAGGCCAGCATCTACTTCGACCTGCGCCCGCTGTGTGGCAACGCGGCCTTGGCTGCTCCGCTGCAGGCCCTGCTGTGCACGGTGCCGGCAGGGGTGCCGCGCTTCATCAAGCAAATGGCCGACAACGCCCTGCGCCACGGCCCGCCGCTGAACTGGCGCGGCGCCCTGGCCACGACAGACGTGCATGGCCACGAGTTGCTGGACCTGAAGCTGCAAGGCACGGTCATGTTCGTTGACGCCGCGCGGCTGTACGCCCTGGCCCACGGGCTGCCGGCGCTGGGCACGCGTGCGCGGCTGGAGGCGGCGGCGCCGTTGATGGGCGTGGCGGCATCCGAGAGTCAGGCCTGGGTGGCCGGGTTCGAGTTCCTGCAGATGCTGCGCCTGCAAGTGCAACTGGACCAACGCACAGCGCCGGGCGACAACCCCAACAGCGTCGACACACTGACCCTGAACGACATCGATCGCCGCATGCTGAAGGAAACCATGCGCATGGCACGCAGCCTGCAGCAACGTATTCAGCTGGACTACGGCCGCTGAGCTGCAAGCGCCGAAGACCCGGCTGCCTGCAAGCGGCACCAGGTTCAGCTGAAATGCAACCCGCCGATACGCAACCAGGGCAAAGCGGTGCTGCCGCCGTCGATGCGTTCAACGCTGACGGCGGATACGTCCTTCAGCATCTGCGCCACGTTGCCGTTGATCATGGTCTCTGACAACGCCGCGCCGATCTTGCCGTCGGCCAGAGCAAAGCTGTTCTTGATGACACCGGAGAAATCGCCATTCGGCGCGGGGCGGCCCATGGACAGCCGGTCGACCAGTGCGCCACGCGGCACGGCGGCGATGATCTGCGCCAGTGGCGTGCTGCCGGCCAGCAGTTCCCAGCCCTCGGCGGCCACCGGCTTGTGCGGCAGGCCGGTCTTGCGGCTTGCGTAGTAGCTGGGGGTCAGCTGGGTCAGCCGGCCGGCATCGAGCAGGGTCACCGGTGGGGTGACGAAGGCGTCGGCCGACAGCGGTGCGCAGCCCGGGGCGTCGTAGCGGCTCTTCAGCGTCAGCAACGGCGAGGCAATCAGTTCGCCGACCCGGTTGCGGTACACGGAACTGCCTTCGATCAAGGGGCCGTCACCCAGCTGCCCCATCAGCCAGCCCAGCAGGTCACTCACCGCGTCTGGCGCCAGCACGACGTCGCCGACAAAGCGCTCGCCCAAGGGCTGCGTGTTCACCTGCTGCGTCAGCTCGCGCATCATGCGTTCCAGGCCAAAGCGGCTGGTCACGTTGCTGAGCGCCTCGGCGCTGCCACCGGCGCCGTTGAAGGAACTGGTGCGGCCGTCCTCGCGGGCCAGCCCAAACACGGACAGCTCGCACCAGCCCAGGTCCAGGTCGATGGCACTGTCCGGGCCAGCGCCGGACTGGGTGCGGGTGTGCATGCGTTGGTGGATGTGGCTGGCAGCGGCTTCCTCGATCATCATGGTCGGCGTGTGTTCGGCCCGCCAGGCCAGCACCGCGCGCAGCGCGTCGGCCAGCGCCGTCGGGTCGGCAGTGAGCTGACCTTTGCTGAGCCGCAGACGCTGCCCCTGTGACACGGCATGCGCAGCGTCGGCCGGGGCCGAACTGGCAGCGGTCCACAGCGCGTCGACCAGGGCGGCCACGCCTTCGTCGCTGAGGTCACTGGCCTCGGCCGAGGCGCGCCGGCCGCCCGCGATGCCGGTGGCCGACAGCTTGCGCGCCGCATTGCTGCGCAGCAAGCTGGGCTCGTTCTGGGCCAGGTTGAGCTCGCAGCGGGTGGTCTCGCTGACCGTGACCTGCACGCTGTCAAAGCCGCGCTTGCGCAGCGCCAGCAACGCGCGTTCAGCGGCTTGTTCAGTGGAAAAGGTCATCTCACTCCCCTCCCAGCTGGGCACGCGCGCGCAACGACGGCCCACCCACCGACACCACCATAGGCTGCTTCTTGCCGCAGTAGCCGCTGCATGACCACTTCATGTCGCTGCCCACACCGTCCACACTTTGCAGCACCTTCAGCGCACTGCCCGACACGGTGGTGTCACGCACCGCGGCACCCAGCTTGCCGCCGCGGATCTCGTAGGCCAGGTTGACGCCGAACATGAACTCCGTGGTCGCATCGGCCTGGCCGTTGCTGGTGTCCAGCAGCAGGTAGCCGTCTTCCACGCCGGCCACCAGCTCGTCCAGCGTGCTGGTGCCGGGCAGGATGGCGGTGTTGCGCATGCGCACCAGGGGTTCGTCGTCGGGCCCGTAGGCGCGCGCGTTGCCGCTGGGCGGCAGGCCCAGCCGGGCAGCAGTCTCGCGGCTGTGCATGAACTGGCGCAGCACGCCCTTGTCGATCATCAATACATCTTCGGCGGGTGTGCCTTCGTCGTCCACGTACACCGGGCACAGCGTTTCCTGGCCGTTGTAGTGGTGGGCCAGGTCGACCATGCTGATCAGGTCACTGGCCACGCGCTGGCCTTGCAGGTCGGCGGTGACGGCGCCGGACAGCACCGAGTCGGCCTCGCAGGGGTGGCCCATGGCCTCGTGCGCCAGCATGCCGGCCAGGTCGGGCGCCAGCACCACGGTGTGCAGGCCGCCGCGCGCCGGCACGGCGTGGCGCTTGGCTTGCAGGTGGCCGTGCAGGCGGTCCAGCCGCGCGGCCAGGGCCTGCACCGACCAGTCGATGTCGGCAAAACTGCCTATGCCCGAGAG
>JANOLY010000056.1:0-2032 GCA_031420055.1 Burkholderiales bacterium
TGAAGCCTCAGTGACGCCTCAGTGACGCATCCATGACGCCCCCAGCGGCGCCACAAACCGCACCCATCAGGAACACCTCCATGAAACACCCGAACTCCCTGGCCGCACTGCTCGTCGCAGCCATCCTCGTCGCCCCGACTGCCTTGGCGGGCGAAGGCCACGACCACGGCGACAAAGCCCCCGCAGCCGCCGGCCAAGCACTCACCCGCTTTACTGCCGTGTCCGAGACCTTTGAACTCGTCGGCGTGCTCAGCGGCAAGCAGATCACGCTCTACCTCGACCGCTTTGCCGACAACAGCCCGGTGCGCGACGCGCAGATCGAGCTCGAAATTGGCGGCACGAAGTTCAACGCCGAAAAGCAAGGCGAAGACGCGTACGAGGTCGTGCTGCCTGCGCGTCCCAAGCCCGGCGTCCTGCCCGTGACGGCGACAGTGACCGCTGGCAACGAGATCGACCTGCTGACTGGTGAGCTCGACGTCCACGAGAAGGCGCACACCGAAGAGGCCGCCCGCACGTTTTCCTGGACGGCGTACACCGGATGGGCCGCCGTCGGCATCGCCGCGCTGGCCTTGCTTGCCTGGCGCAAGCGTCGCCTGCGGGGTGCGCGCAGCGTTCGCGCTGGAGCGGCGGCATGAGGCGCCCGTTGAGTGGCTTCGGCCTGGGCATGGTCCTGCTGATGACGATGGCCGTTCTTGACCCGGTCCAGGCCGGTGAGGGCCACGACCACGGGGATGCGGCGGCAACGCCCAGCGCCAACGGGCCGCAGCGCCAGCCCGACGGCAGTGTCTTTCTGCCCAAGCCCGCACAGCGCCAGCTTGGTGTGCGCACCCTCATGACTGCGGCTGCCGAGCTGCCACGCACGGTCGAACTCAGCGCCAAGGTGCTGATGGACCCCAACGCCGGCGGCAAAGTGCAGGCGCTGAACGCCGGCCGCATCGAGCCCGGGCCGCGCGGCCTGCCCAACCCCGGGCAAGCGGTGCGCAAGGGCGAGGTGCTGGCCTATGTGGTGCCGTCGGCGGCGCCGATCGAGCGCTCTAACCAGTTGGCCCAGCTGGCCGAGCTGCGCGCGGCCAAAGCCCTGGCCGACAAGCGCATCGCGCGCCTGCAGGAATTGGCCGACACCGTGCCGCGCAAAGAGATCGAGGCAGTCGAAAGCGAGGCCGCCAGCCTGACGGCGCGCATCGCCGCCGTCGGTGCTGGCCTGTCCGCCCGCGAAGCGCTGCTGGCGCCGGCATCGGGCGTGATCACCACGGCGAACGTGGTGGCCGGCCAGGTGGTCGAAACCCGCGAACTGCTGTTCGAGATTGTCGATCCGTCGCGTTTGCGCATCGAGGCTTTGGCCTTCGACGCCGCAATCGCTTCGAACATTGGCGGCGCGACGATGGCCGTTGGAGACCAGCGTGTGCCGCTGACTTTCATCGGCGCCTCACGCAGCCTGCGCGAACAAGCGCTGCCGCTGGCCTTCCGCGCCCAGGGCGCCGCGCTCAACCATCTTGCTGTCGGCCAGCCGGTGCGTGTCTTCGTGCAAACCAGGGACAAGGTCAAGGGCATCGGGGTGCCGGTCGCAGCGCTGATGAAAAACCCGGCCAACCAGACGGTCGTCTGGGTCAAGACGGCGCCGGAGCGCTTCGAGCCGAGGATCGTCACCACCGAGCCGCTGGACGGGATCAACACCGCGGTGACTTCGGGGCTGCAGGCGGGTGACCGGGTCGCGACGCAAGGCGCCACCTTGATCAACCAGGTGCGCTGAGATGTTCAAGTGGCTACTCGACAACAGCCTCGCGAACCGGCTGCTGGTGCTGATCGCCAGCGTGGTGCTGATGGCCTACGGCGCGTTCACGCTGTCCACCACGCCAGTGGACGTGTTCCCCGACCTCAACAAGCCGACCGTCACCATCATCACCGAGGCCGGTGGCATGGCCGCCGAGGAGGTGGAGCAGCTCATCACCTTCCCGCTGGAGACGACCATGAACGGCCTGCCCGGCGTGGAGTCGGTGCGCTCGACTTCGTCGGCCGGCCTGTCCTTCCTCTA
>JANOLY010000057.1:0-1991 GCA_031420055.1 Burkholderiales bacterium
GCCGTACAGGCGAATCGAGGCCAGTGCCAGCCCGCGCTCGCACAACAGGTAGTGCTCAAACTTCTGAAGCACATGCAGTCTCGGGAGCGTGGCAATCGGCCACTTGGCCGCAACGGTGCTATCGACCGGAACAAGCCTGACAAACGCGCGCAGCGTGAAAGCGTCGCCGCGCCTGCGCCGTCGATGCAGCCATCGCTCATCGAGGTACTCATCAACGAGCTTGGCCTCGACAGTTAGGCGAACGCAAGGCGTCAACCGGCGGCTTTCGTGCGCGCCAGGCTCATTTGCTCATTTGCGTCTCTGACTTCGTCGTGCTGCCCAGTGCGTTCCTGGCGATGGGCGTCCGGTTTGGTGACGTCGGCATGATTGCGTTCGTACCTGCGGCGTCGATGTACCTCGCCGCGGTGGTTGCCGGGCGCGCGGCCTACCGTGCCCGCTTGGCCTGGCAGGTGGATCGAGCGATCGACTTGGAGGCCTGGCGCACCAGTCCCACGAAGTCGACCCAGCATTGAATCGATGGCCGTCTGGAATGGGTGCAAATGGGCGTCGAAATGGCGTACCATGCCGCACGATGATCCAGTCGCCCGCCATCCAGATCACTCCCGAGATTCTGCGCCTCGTCGCTGGCATCGACGAGTTCAAGGGTGCCTGGAGAGCGCTGGGCACGCTTGCGCCGGATCGGCTGTCCGCACTGCTGCGGGTGGCCACCATCGAGAGTATCGGCTCGTCCACCCGCATCGAGGGCAGCAGGCTGTCCGACCGCGACGTCGAGAGCCTGTTGTCCAACCTGCAGATCCAGAAGTTCAGCACCCGTGACGAACAGGAAGTGGCGGGCTACGCCAAGGTCATGGAGATGGTGTTCAAGTCATGGCAAGACATTGCCCTGACCGAGAACCACATCAAGCAACTGCACCGGGACCTGCTCGTCCACAGTGAGAAGGACGCCTGGCATCGCGGCCACTACAAGACATCCACCAACAGCGTGGTGGCGTTCGACGAGAACGGCAAGCAGCTCGGCGTTGTCTTCGAGACGGCCACCCCGTTCGTCACGCCGCGGCTGATGACGGAACTGGTGACCTGGTTCGTCGAAGAGCGCAGCGCCGGCATTGCGCATCCGTTGTTGCTGATCGGCCTGTGGGTGGTGGTGTTCCTGGAGATCCACCCGTTCCAAGATGGCAACGGGCGCCTGAGCCGGGTGCTGACCACCTTGCTGCTGCTGCAAGCCGGCTATGCCTACGTGCCCTATAGCTCTTTGGAGAGCGTGGTGGAGCAAAGCAAGGAGGCCTACTACCTGGCGCTGCGCCAGACCCAAGGCACCATCCGCAGTGAGGCGCCGAACTGGCAACCGTGGTTGCTGTTCTTCCTGCGGTCGCTGGCAGAGCAGGTGCGGCGCCTGAACCGGAAGATCGAGCGCGAGAAGCTGGTGCTGGCGGCACTGCCCGAGTTGTCGCTGCAGATCGTCGAGTTTGCGCGTGAGCATGGGCGGGTGACGATGGGTGACGCGATTAGGCTCACGGGCAGCAGTCGCAACACGCTGAAGCAGCACTTCCGTGCGCTTGTGGAGCGTGGACACCTAGACCAACAAGGCGGTGGCCGCGGCGTCTGGTACCGAATGAAGTAGCGCAGTGACGAACGAAGCTAGAGCCCGATTCAAGACCTACAAGCCGCGCGACGCAGCCGGTTGGAGCTACCTTGCGTGCGGCAATCCGCACGCCGTCACTTCGTACCCAACGCCCGATTCGGTCAACGGTTACGAGCAGGTCCCGCCCAACCCGCAACGTCCGATCATTGAGATGGTCGGCGACGACTACATCGTTCTCCACCCTCTATGACCGAATTAGAGAAATCTTGACCTTGGCAGCCCGGTCTTGCGCACCCAACCCGAGGATGAGCTTGCGGCCCGTCTGGATCAGCCGCCCGGCGCGGTAGATCAACTCCTGCATCACCGTCTTGATACGCCGACGCTTGGCGCTGTGCCGCACAGGCGCGTC
>JANOLY010000058.1:0-12830 GCA_031420055.1 Burkholderiales bacterium
GCCATGCCGAACGCGAAGGCGGCGTCGGCCTGGGCCTGGCGCTGGTGCGCCAGATCGCACAAGCGCATGGCGGCAGCGTGCGCTGCGAACCTCGCGAGGGCGGGGGCAGCTGCTTTGTGCTCAGCCTGGCGAGCCGATGAATCCTGGTGACCTCGGTGATGTCACCTCGGTGTGGCCGGGCTGTCGTTGGCGGCGCCCGTGTCGGCCTACAACGTGTTTCCGCTGGGCCCGGGCGAAGCGCTCAAGTGGGGCAGCAACACCGTCGGCACCACCGGCGGCGTCGTCACCTGGAGCCTGCTGCCCGACGGCTACCACGCTGGACCCGTCCACCGCAGGGCTGGGCATGTCGGGCAGTTCCGACCTGAGCAGCGTGTTTGCCCAGGTCGGCGGCAGCGCGCCGGCAACGAGGGCGACCGCAGCGCGCATTGCCGCGCTTCAATGCCTTGGTGCGGCAGGTGCATGGCGACGCCGTCAGTGCTGTTGCGTCGCCTCCCGGCGCTGCTGCCTGAACATCCCGGCCAGGAAGGCGCCCAGGGCCAGTGCCGCCAACACCAGGCCGGCGCTGGACGCGGCCCAGAAGCCGCGGGCGCCTTGCAATTCGCCGGGCACGTTGCCCGTGAGGTTGAAGGCCAGCACGTAGCCCCCGGCCAGGCCCACGCCCCACAGCGCGAACAGGAACACCACCAGCGGCACGGTGGCGATGCGGTAGGCGCGCAGCACGAAGGCGGCCACGGTTTGTGCAGCGTCACCCAGGTGGAACCACACCAGCCAGGCCATCAGCGGCAAGGCGGCAGCCACCACCGCGCCGTCATGCGTGTAGGCGCCGACCAGCGTTTCGCGCAGCAGGTACACGGCGCTGGCGATCAGCATGGCCACGGCACAGGCCAGGACCAGGCCGTGCCAGGCCAGGCGGCGAGCGTCGGCGCCGTCGGCCGCGCCGACGCGCTGGGCCACCAGGGTGCCGGTGGCGTTGCCCAAGGCCAGCGGCAGCATGAACATGATGGACGCCAGGTTGGCCGCGATCTGGTGCCCGGCCACGGCGGTCGTGCCCAGGCGCGAGATGAACAGCGCCATGAAGGCAAAGCTGGTGGCCTCGACCAGGATGGCACCGCCCATGGGCAGGCCCAGCCGCAGCAGCGCGGTGATGTCGCGGCGCCGTGGGGCGTCCAGGCCCAGGCCCGGCCGGCCCGTGATCTTGAAGCGGGCATAGAAGGGGTCGCGCCGCAGCAGCCACACGCCTGCCAGCAACTGCGCCCACATCGCCACGCCGGTGGAAATGCCGCAGCCGGCCACGCCCAGGGCAGGAATGCCCAGTGCGGGCAGACCCAGCACCAGCGCGGTGGACAGCGGCACCTTCACCGCCAAGCCGCCTAGCTGCAGCGCCATCACCGCCTTGGGCCGCGACACCGCGCCGCTGAAACCACGCAGCACCGTGAACAGCAAGGACGCCGGCAGCGAAAACGCCAGCGCCAGCAGGTACATGCGCACCTTCTCGGCCACCTCGGGCGAAGCCCGGGCCAGCGCCAGGAAGGGCGCCGGAAAGGCCAGCACTGTGCTGCCCACGCAAGACAGCGCCAGCGCAATCCACACCGCCTGGTGGGCCTGCCGACCGGCGTCTTGCAGCCGCCCCGCGCCGAACAGCTGCCCTACGATGGGCCCCACCCCCAGCACCACGCCCATGAAGCCCAGGAAGACGGTCACGAACACCGCCGAGCCCACGGCCAGCGCTGCCAGGTCGATGGGCGACAGCCGTGCCACGAGCACGGTGTCCACGGTGGCGAATGCCAGCACCGCCAACTGGCCGATGAACACCGGCCAGGCCAGCGGGGCGATGCGCCGCATGCTGGCCGCGAAGAGCGCTGCCGCCCCGCGGCCGCTTGGGCCCGCCGTCAAGGCGGTGTCGCCGTGTGCGTTGAGGCAAAGCTCTCAGCAGGTGGGTGGTCGACACCGCGCGACTCGCGGGCGCGTTCGGCGTAACGGTTGAAGCGCCAGGCTGTGGCTTGCAGCGTGATGCGGCGCCATACCTGGCGCTTTTCAACGGGCGTCATGCCGGGCCAGTGCTGGACTTCGTCGAAACTGCGCCCGCAGCCCTTGCACACGGCGTCGCCCTGGCTGGTGCTGCAGACGGCGATGCAAGGCGCGTCAGGCGTGGATGCATACCAGTCCAACCAGGCCTGGCGCGCGCGGGCGGGCATGCTGGCGTCGTCGCACTCCGGCTCGCGGTAGTAAACCATCAGCGCATAGACCTCGGCCAGCGCGCGCACCTCGGCGCAGGCGGTGATGCCGTCGGGCGAGGGCGACTTGTCGCGCCACCAGTTGATGGCCGACTCGATGTCGGTGATGTGGATGCCGGGCATGGGGGAGGGGGGCGAGTGTAGCCAGCGCCGGCCTGCGCCGCGCCGCCTTCAGGCTGGCTGGTAACCGGCCTCGACGAGCCGGGCCACCACGGAATCGCGCGTGGCGGTGGTGTCGACCTCGACGCGCTTGGTTGGCACGTCGGCCTGCACCTGGGCCGCCGGGTCGACCGCCAGCACGGCCTGGGTGATGGCGCGCACGCAGTGGCCGCAGGTCATGTTGGGGATGTTGAAGCTCAGCATGGTGGGGTTCCTTGGCGGCAGGGCAGGGGGGCGGGTTGGCCTTGCAATTGGGGCCAGCACCCCGATTGTCAAGCCTTGGGTGCAGACTCTCGCTCCATGACCGACGCCGCACTGCCCTGCGTTTGCGCCCTGGCCGCACCGGGTTCACCCACTGACCAGCCATCGACCTGGCCCGTGGACGGCATGACCTGCGCCAACTGCGCCGGCCGTGTCGAAAAGGCGCTGCTCAAGGTGCCCGGTGTGCTGGGCGCGGCGGTCAACCTGGCCACCGAGTCAGTGGCCGTCACCCTGGCCACACCGCGGCCGGGCTTTGACACCCTGGCCGCGGCCGTGCTCGACGCCGGCTACACCTTGCGCGCTGCGCTGCCCGACGACGCTGCGGCGCCGGCCACGCCGCCCGCAGCGGGCTTGAGCGAAGGCCAGCGCGTGGTGGTTGCCGCGCTGCTGTCGCTGCCCTTGGCCCTGCCCATGCTGGGCCTGCTCTGGGGGAAGCACTGGATGCTGCCGCCGCTGTGGCAGTTTGTGCTGGCCGCACCCGTGCAGTTCTGGCTGGGTGCGCGCTTTTACCGCGCCGGCTGGCATGCAGCGCGTGCGCTGGCCGGCAACATGGACTTGCTGGTGGCGTTGGGCACCTCGGCGGCCTTTGGCTTGAGTGTGTTCACCTGGTGGCGTTGGGACGGGCGGGGCATGGCAGCGCTGTACTTCGAGGCCTCGGCGGTGGTCATCACGCTGGTGCTGCTGGGCAAGTGGCTGGAAGCGCGGGCCAAGCGCCAGACCACCGAGTCGCTGCGTGCACTCGGCGCGCTGCGCCCGGCCACCGCGCGGGTGCGCCGCGGTGCGGTCGAGGTTGAACTGCCGCTGGCCCAGGTGCGTGTGGGTGACTTGGTGCTGGTCCGGCCCGGCGAGCGCGTGCCAGTGGACGGCAGCGTGCTGGAAGGTGCCAGCCATGTCGATGAATCGCTGATCACCGGCGAGAGCCTGCCGGTGGCGCGCGGCGTGGGCGACCGCGTGATCGGCGGCGCCGTCAACGCGGAGGGCCTGCTGCTGCTGCGCACCACGGCGGTGGGCGCGGAGTCGGCGCTGTCGCGCATCGTGCGCATGGTCGAGTCGGCGCAGGCCAAGAAGGCGCCGATACAGCGCATGGTCGACCAGGTCAGTGCCGTCTTTGTCCCGGTGGTGCTGGTGATGGCGCTGGGCACCTTGCTGGGCTGGGGCCTGTTCACCGGCGACTGGACGCGCGCCGTGCTGGACGCCGTGGCCGTGCTGGTCATCGCCTGCCCGTGCGCGCTGGGCCTGGCCACGCCCACGGCCATCATGGTGGGCACGGGGGCGGCGGCGCGCCGTGGCATCCTCATCAAAGACGCCGAAGCGCTGGAGCTGGCGCACGCCGTGCAGGTGGTGGCCTTCGACAAGACCGGCACGCTCACCGAAGGCCGGCCGCAGCTGCTGCAGGCCCTGGCGCAGGACGGTGACGCTGCCGGCCTGCTGGTCGCGGCCGCGGCGGTGCAGGCCGGCAGCGAGCACCCGCTGGCCCGCGCCGTGTTGGTGGCTGCCGCGGCGGCGGGCGGGCCGGGGCCGGCAGGTACGGCAGAAAGCGCCAGCGAGGTGCGCGCGGTTGCCGGCCGCGGTGTGTCTGCGCATTGGCAGGGCCGGGCGCTGCGGCTGGGCAGCACGCGCTACATGGACGAACTCGGCACCGCACCGGCCAGCTGGCCCACGGGGCAGGCGCGTGCTGCCCAGGCGCAGGCGCAGGGCAGCACGGTGTCGTGGCTGGCCGATGTGTCGGCCGCGCCGCGGCTGCTGGGGCTCCTGGTGTTTGGCGACACCGTCAAGCCCGGCGCCGCAGTGGCGGTGCAGCGCTTGAAGGCCCTGGGCGTGCAGTGTGTGCTGGTCAGCGGCGACAACCCCGGCAGCGCCGCGGCGGTGGCGGCTGCCGTGGGCATCACCGAAGTGCGCGCCGAGGTGCTGCCCGAAGACAAGTCGCACATCGTGGCTGAGCTGCAGCAAGGCGGCCGGCGGGTGGCCATGGTGGGCGACGGCATCAACGACGCGCCGGCGCTGGCCGCGGCTGACGTGGGCATCGCCATGGGCACGGGCACCGACGTGGCCATGCAGGCCGCAGGCATCACGCTGATGCGCGGTGACGTGGGCCTGGTGGCCGACGCGCTGGACATCTCGCGCCGCACGCACGCCAAGATCCGGCAGAACCTGTTCTGGGCGTTTGTGTTCAACGCCGTGGGCATCCCGCTGGCGGCGGCCGGTTTGCTCAGCCCCGTCATCGCCGGTGCGGCCATGGCGATGAGCAGCTTTTGCGTCGTCAGCAACGCCTTGTTGTTGCGGCGCTGGAAGGGTGCAAGCGCCTGAAGTGCAGGTGAGAATGGCGCGGGACTGCCGCGACGTGTGGCCGCACCCGCATCACCAGGACAAGCCCATGCTGCACCGCGCCGCACTTCGCCGCCGCAACTTCACTGGCCTGCTGGCCGCACTGGCCAGCGGCGCCGGGCCGCTGCCGCTGGCGCGCGCTGCGGGCGCACTGCCCATCTTCGACGCCCACGTTCACTACAGCCACGACGCCTGGGACCTGGTGCCGCCCAAGCAGGCCATTGCCATCCTGCGCCAGGCGGGACTGCGCGGCGCGCTGGTGTCGTCTTCGGGCGACGACGGCCAGCAGCGGCTGGTGGCCGAGGCACCCGACCTCATCGTGCCCGAGCTGCGCCCCTACCGCAGCCGCAGCGATACCGGCACCTGGGTGCGCGACGACACCGTGCCGCGCTACCTGGAAGAGCGCCTGGCCAAGTACCGCTATGCCGGCATCGGCGAGTTCCATCTCTTCGGGGCCGACGCCGACCTGCCCGTGCCCAAGCGCATGGTGGCGCTGGCGCGCGAACGCGGCCTGCTGCTGCACGCGCATTCAGACATCGACGCGGTGGAGCGACTGCTGCGCCAGTGGCCACAAGCGCGGGTGTTGTGGGCGCATTCCGGCTTCGAGCCGCCACAGGCCGTGCGCAGCGTGCTGCGCCGCCACCCGCGGCTGTGGTGCGACCTGGCCTACCGCACCGACCACGCGCGTGGCGACCAGCTGGAGCCGGCCTGGCGCGAAGCCTTCGACGAGTTTCCAGAGCGCTTCATGCTGGGCTCGGACACCTTCACGCCCGAGCGCTGGCACTACATCGGCAACCACGCCAGCGACGCGCGGGCCTGGCTGGCGCGGCTGCCCACCCCGCTGGCCGAACGCGTCGCCTGGCGCAATGCAGACAAGCTGTTGAAGGGCTGGGCCAGCGCCCAGCCGCGCACATGAAGAAGCTGCACTGGGCGCTGCTGCTGAATGCGCTGTGCGTCGGCACCAGCTTTGCGGCTTGCGGCGACACCCTGCCCACTGCCGGGCGTCAGTTGCTGGAGCAGACCGGCGTGCAGCTGAGCTACGCACCGCAAGGCGGCAAGCTGCCGCTGGGCCGGCACTTTGCGCTGGACATCGAGGTTTGCGCCGTGGCTGGCAGCGCGCGGCCTGCGCTGCTGCGCGTGGACGCCGACATGCCCGCGCACCGCCACGGCATGAACTACCGTGCCACCGTGCAAGCGCAGTCACCCGGCCGTTATGTGTCGCAGGGTCTGATGTTCCACATGCCCGGCCGCTGGCGCCTGCTCTTTGACTTGGCCGGTGCTGAAGGGCGCGGCCCGCAACGCTTGAGCCACGAGATCACCGTGGAATGACCGGTCGGACGGTACTCGTGGCGCTGGCGGCTGGGCTGGCCATGGTCTGTGCCGCGGTGGCCGCTGCCGCTGTCGCTGCTACGACTACTGCTCCGGCTCCTGCTACGACTCCTGCTACGGCTACGGCTACGGCTACGGCTACTGCTACCGCTGGTGCTGGTGCTGGTGCTGGTGCCGCTGCGTCGTCCGCGCGGCTGGACTTCTCGCCCGACGAGCTGGCCCGCATCCAGCGCCACGGCCCTTGGCCGCCGCCAACCGCGCGCGACACCGGCAACGCGCAGGCCGGCCGGCCCGCGGCCATCGCCCTGGGCCAGCGTTTGTTCTTCGACACACGGCTGTCGGCCGGTGGACGCCTGGCCTGCGCCAGTTGCCATCAACCCGCGCTGGCCTTTGCCGACGGCCTGCCGCGCGGCGTGGGGCGGGCGGTGCTGGCGCGCAACACACCGTCGCTGTGGAACGCCGTGCACGAACGCTGGCTGGGCTGGGATGGTGCGGCCGACAGCCTGTGGTCGCAGCACCTGCAACCGCTGCGCGCTGCCGATGAGATGGCAGCCCATGGCCAACACGTGCGGCGCACGCTGATGGCCGATGCCGAACTGGCCTGCCGCTACCAGCAGGTCTACGGCGCGCCGCCGGGCGGTGATGCTGAACAGCTGCTGGTGCACGCCGCCAAGGCCATTGCCGCCTTCACGGCCACGCTGGTGTCGGGCCGCACGCCCTTCGACGAGTTTCGTGACGCGCTGGCCCGCGGCGACGTCGCCGCTGCGGCGCGTTACCCGCTGCCGGCCCAGCGCGGCTTGCGGCTCTTCGTGGGCCACGGCCAGTGCAGCACCTGCCATGTCGGCGCGCGCTTCAGCCATGGCGAGTTTGGCGACATCGGCGTGCCCTTCTTCGTGCGGCCGGGCGTGGTCGACTCCGGCCGCCACGGCGGCATCGCTGCGCTGCGGGCCAGCCCCTACAACCTGCTGTCACGCTGGAGCGACGAGCGCGACGGCCCGGCGGCTGTCAAGACCCGCCACGTGCAGGCCGAGCAGCGCAACTTCGGCGAGTTCAAGGTGCCCGGCCTGCGCAACGTGGCCCGCACCGCGCCCTACATGCACAACGGTTCGCTGCCCACGCTGCACGCGGTGGTTGAACACTACGACCGCATGGACCCCGACCGCGTGCACAGCGACGGCGAGCAAATCCTCAAGCCGCTGCAGCTGAACGCCGCACAGCGCGCCGACCTGGTGGCCTTTTTGGAGACCCTGTCCGACCCCGGCGCCACTACCTGGCGCGCGCCGCCGCTGCCGCCGTGCCGGGCCGGCGCGGGCGTCAGCGCAAGCCCAGAAAAGCCTTGACCGGCACGACAGTGCGGGCCGGGTCTTCTTCGTGCGGCACGTGGCCCAGCTCGGGGAACACCACACGCAGGCTGCCCTTGATCTGCTGCTCGAAGGCGGCGCCCACGGCGGGCGGCACCAGGCGGTCGCGCCCGCCCCACAAGATGAGCGTGGGCAAAGTCAGCGTGGCGATGCGTTCGGCGTCCTGGCCCAGCTGCATGCCGCTCATCAGCAAGCCTAAAGCGCGGCGGTTGCCGTCGCGCAGGGCCAGCTCGAAATAGCGGTCGACCAGTTCGGCGCTGATGCGCGCGGGGTCACCATAGACGCTGACCAGACCTTGCGTCACCACCGCGCGCGGCAGCACCACTTCCATGATCCAGCGCAAGCCCGGCGTGCGAGCCGCCAAAAAGCCCAGCGGCACGGCATCGGGCGTGAACGGCGGGCCCAGCGCATCCACCAGCACCAGCGCTTGCACGCGCTCGGGCTTGCGCCAGGCCACACGCCAGGCGATCTCGCCGCCCAGCGAATTGCCGCCCAGCACCACCCGCTGCAGCTTCAGCGCGTCGAGCAGGTCGACAACAAAGCCGGCATAGGCGTCGCCGCTGTAGTCGCGTTCCGGGTAGGTGCCGGCAAACGGCCCCGTCAGGCCAAAGCCGGGCAGGTCGAGTGTGATCACGCGCCGCTGGCCCTTCAGCGCCTGCACCCAGCCTTCCCAGGTGTGCAGGCTGGCGCTGGTGCCGTGCAGCAGCACGACGGGCAGCGGGTCGTCGCGCGGCCCTTCGTCGCGCACATGCACCACCATGCCCTTGAGTTCGACAAAGTCCGACGGCGCCGGCGCCCAGCGCGCCACCAGCGACTGCACGGCGCGGTCGGGCGCGCGCGACAGCGCCAGGGCCACGGCGGTCAGCAGCAGCAACACGCCGAACAAGCGCAGCAAACGCCCGCTCAAGGGGTTGTGGGCGCGGGCGGGAAGGCGGCTCTGCGGGGCTGACACCGGGCCATTCTAGGCACCCGGGCTCGCCCCAAGCGGGCCGCGGCGGCTGCCTAGAATGCCCTGCATGAGCTTCGTACACCTGCGCACCCACACCGTGTTTTCTGTCGTCGACGGCATCTTGCGCATCGACGCCGCAGCCGCCGCGGCCCGCGCCGACAGCCAGGGCGCGCTGGCCATCACCGACCTGAGCAATCTCTTTGGTGCCGTCAAGTTCTACCAGGCCTGCCGCGGCGTGGGTGTGAAGCCGCTGATTGGCGTGGACGTGTGGCTGGAGCCGCTGGCCGCGGTGGGCGGTGGCGACAAGAATCCCAGCCGCTTGCTGCTGCTCGCGCAAGACCACAGCGGCTACCTGCACCTGTGCGAACTGCTGGCCCGCGGCTGGGTCAGCAACGCCCAGCGCGCCCAGGCCTGGGTGAAGTGGGACTGGCTGGCTGAGCTGGGCGGCGGCCTGATTGCCTTGTCCGGCGCCGACGGTGGTGCCGTCGGCATGGCGCTGCTGGCGGGCGACAAGGCGCGCGCCAGTGCCATCGCCACGCGCTTGGCCGATCTGTTCCCGCGCCGCTTCTACATCGAGCTGCAGCGCGCCGGCCTGCCCAGCAACGAAGCCCACGTACGCGCCGCCGTGCCGCTGGCAGCCAGCCTGGGCCTGCCGGTGGTGGCCACCCACCCGGTGCAGTTTCTTGAGCCCGATGATTTCGACGCCCACGAGGCCCGCGTGTGTGTGGCCGACGGCGAACTGCTGGCCAACCCCAAGCGCACCAAGCGGTTCACACGCGAGCAGCACTTCAAGTCCCAGGCGCAGATGCAGGCGCTGTGGGCCGACCTGCCCAGCGCCGTTGCCAACACGGTGCAGATCGCGCGCCGCTGCAACTTGAGCCTGGTGCTGGGCAAGCCACAGCTGCCCGACTTTCCGACGCCCGAAGTTGATGGCGTGCGCCTGCCCATAGACGCCTATTTCCGCCAGGAATCGCTCAGTGGTCTTGAGCGCCGGCTGGCCGCGCTGTACCCCGACGTGGCGCGCCGCGACACCGAACGCCCA
This sequence comes from Burkholderiales bacterium, assembly GCA_031420055.1. GTDB lineage: Bacteria > Pseudomonadota > Gammaproteobacteria > Burkholderiales > Burkholderiaceae_C > Rubrivivax. Next base: position 9,661 of record JANOLY010000058.1, read on the forward strand.
CGCTACCTGGAGCGCCTGGAGTTCGAGATCCGCACCATCGTGGGCATGGGCTTTCCGGGCTACTTTCTCATCGTGTCCGACTTCATCGTCTGGGCCAAGAGCCACGGCTGCCCGGTGGGCCCGGGGCGGGGGTCGGGCGCGGGCTCACTGGTGGCCTATGCGCTCTTCATCACCGACCTCGACCCGCTGCAATACCGCTTGCTGTTCGAGCGTTTCCTGAACCCCGAGCGGGTGTCGATGCCCGACTTCGACATCGACTTCTGCCAGGCCAACCGCGACCGTGTCATCGACTATGTGAAAGACAAGTACGGCCGCGACGCGGTGAGCCAGATCGCCACCTTCGGCACCATGGCCAGCAAGGCGGCATTGCGAGACGTGGGCCGCGTGCTGGGCATGGGCTACGGGCATGTTGACTCCATCGCCAAGCTGGTGCCCGCACCACCCGGCAAATCGGTCACGCTGGCGCGCGTGCCGGTGGCGCCCGACTTGCCCGAGCCCGGCCTCATCTACGCGCGCAAAGAATCGCCCGAGATCAACCAGCGCGAAGCCGCTGAAGAAGAAGTCGCCGAACTCTTGACGCTGGCGATGCGGCTGGAAGGCATCGTGCGCAACGTCGGCATGCATGCGGGCGGGGTGCTGATCGCACCGGGCAAGATCACCGACTTCTGCCCGCTGTACCAACAACCCGGCAGCGACAGCGCCGTGAGCCAGTTCGACAAGGACGATGTCGAAGCCATCGGCCTGGTGAAATTCGACTTCCTGGGCCTGGCCACGCTGACGATTCTTGAACTCGCCAAGGACACCATACGCGCCCGCCGCGCCGGCCGCGCTGACTTCAACTACGAAACGCTGCCGCTGGACGACACGAGGGTTTACAAATTGTTTGCCGAAGGCCGCACCGAAGCCGTGTTCCAGTTTGAAAGCCGCGGCATGCAAGGCATGCTGCGCGACGCGCGGCCCAGCCGGCTCGAAGACCTGATTGCCCTGAACGCCATGTACCGGCCGGGGCCGATGGAAAACATCCCCAGCTTCTGCGCCCGCAAGCACGGCAAGGAGCCCATCACCTACCCACACCCGCTGCTCGCGCCAGTGCTGGAAGAGACCTACGGCATCTTCGTGTACCAGGAACAGGTGATGCAGGCCGCGCAGGTGCTGGGCAGCTACAGCCTGGGTGGCGCCGACCTGCTGCGCCGCGCCATGGGCAAGAAGAAGGCCGAGGAGATGGCGCAGCAGCGGCAGGTCTTCCGCGATGGCGCGGCCCAGCAACGCATTGGTCTTGCGCAGGCCGATGAAGTTTTTGACCTGATGGAAAAGTTCGCCGGCTACGGCTTCAACAAAAGCCACGCCGCTGCGTATTCACTGCTGGCGTACCACACGGCGTGGATCAAGGTGCATTGCACGGCAGAATTCTTCGCCGCCAACATGACGGTCGAGGCCGACAACACCGACAAGCTGAAAGTCTTGCTGGCCGACGCCAAGCTGTTCGGCATCACCTTTGACCCGCCCGACATCAACCGCGGCACCGCGCATTTCGAACCCGTGGACGACCAGCGCGTGCGCTACGGCCTGGCCGCGGTGAAGGGCAGCGGCACCGGCGCGGTCGAAGCCATCGTCGCCGCGCGCGACGGCACGGCGGGCCACGAAGGCCAAGGCAGCGGTCCCTTCCGCAGCCTGTTCGACTTCTGCGCCCGCGTCGACCGCCAGCGTGTCAACAAACGCGCGGTGGAGGCACTCATCAAGGCCGGCGCCTTCGACGCGCTGCACGCCGACCGCGCGGCCACGCTGGCCAGCGTCAGCCTGGCCTTCGACTGGGCCGACACGCAGGCCGCCCACGCCCAACAGGCCGGTTTGTTCGACTTCGGTGATGCGTCCGACAACCACGGCAGCAGCACGCAAGAGCCCGCCCTGGTGCACGTGCCGGCGTGGACGCTGCACGAAAAGCTGATGCAGGAGAAGTCAGCCATCGGCTACTACCTGTCGGGCCACCTCTTCGACGCCAGGGCCCCCGAGGTCCGCCGCTTCGCGCGCCGTGCCATTGCCGACCTGGTGGACAGCCGCGAGCCGCAGCTGCTGGCCGGCATCGTCACCGACGCGCGCACCGTCAACGGCCAGCGCGGGCGGGTGGTGATCTTCAAGCTCGACGACGGCAGCGAGGCGGTGGAGTCGGTGGTCAATGAAGAGCTCATCGAATCGAACCGCGAGCTCTTCGTCGAAGACCAGCTCATCGTGGTGCAAGGCAAGCTGCAGCCCGACCGTTTCAGCGGCGGCCTGCGCCTGAACGTGAACGCGGTGTGGGACCTGGCCGGCGCCCGCGCACGATTCGGCCGCTATTTGGCGGTCAATATCAACGGCGGCATGCCGCCAGTAGCCGATGTGCTGCGCCTGTGGCCGCCGCGCAAGGTGCAAGGCGAGCACGGCCCGCTGACGCAAGGGTTGTCGGTGCGATTGTGCGTGCACCGCAGCACGGCCACGGCCGAGCTGGACTTGGGCGACGACGCGCGCTTCTGGCCGAGCGACGAGGCGCTCGGCCGCTGGCGCGGCATCGCGCATGAGGGCGGGGTGGCGGTGGTGTACGAGTAGCAACCAAGCGGGACGCGTTTGTGCTTGAGACAGCCAGGCTGCTCCTGGCTTTCGATTCGGTTCGAGTTGGGCAGCCGCGACGGCTGGTCAGTTGACCCGAGTCCACGAAAAGTGCCAATCGTTACGTAACTCCGTATGTCTGGGAAGGGGCGCACCCCGAGGCGGTTTGGAAATTGTCAGCCGGTAGTCAAGAACACTCGGAGCGCCTGCGGCCACCCATTGGTGCCACCATAATCGAACAATGTCGACGTCATCAAAGTCCCCGACGACCTCGATGTTGTTGGACGAGAGGCGAAGATATCCTGAGTTGAAGTTGGCCAAGATCAAGCTGTGATACCGCTCTCTTCGAAAGGTGAGTTTGGAACTTCCAGATAAGGTATTCCAACTCAAGCCCATCCAATGGACAAAGTCACTGACGGAGAATGTCCCAGACAGATTCAAATCAATCAACCTGTGGCTAACAGTCGCGGTTTTTTTATCGTCGTCGGGCCTCAGATCAACCGTAATTTTTCGCATCGAAATAAAAAATCAAGGCACTATATTAAAGCTAACAAATGAGTCGCGATGTCGAATTGCGCTGACGAACCCCT
>JANOLY010000059.1:0-12302 GCA_031420055.1 Burkholderiales bacterium
CCGCCAGCTTGGAGTCGATCTCGAGGATGCGGCCTTCGATGAAGCCCTGTTTGTCCTTGGCCGCTTCATACTCGGCGTTCTCCGACAGGTCGCCCTGGGCGCGCGCTTCGGAAATCGCCTGGATGACGGCGTGGCGTTCCACCGACTTCAAGCGCTGCAGTTCGGCCTTGAGCAGTTCGAAGCCGCGCCGGGTAAGAGGGATGGTGGCCATGGGGTGTGCAAGTAGTCTGAAAGTGAAGCCGCCGCAGGCAGCCACGGGGCGGGCGGTCTGCGGCGGCGAAGGGTGAAGAATTTTAGCGCCCGCCTGGGCGCATTCATTGGCCGGACGCTCAGTTCAGCTCTGCGTGCAACTCTTGCACCGACATCACGGCCAGGTCGTCCTGGTGCTTCAACGCTTCGGTGGCAGCCTCGGCGCCGGCCATCGTCGTGTAGTAGGTGACGCGTTGGGCGAGTGCCGCGGTGCGGATGTAGCGCGAATCGGCGATGGCATTGCGCGTCTCGTCCACCGTGGTGAACACCAGCTGGATCTCGCCGGCCTTGACCATGTCGGCGATGTGTGGCCGCCCGTCCTTGACCTTGTTGACCACCCGCACCGGCACACCCGCCGCCGCAATGGCCGCTGCCGTGCCCTTGGTGGCGACCACGGTGTAACCCAGGTCGACGAGATCCCCAGCCACCTTGACAGCGCGCGCCTTGTCGCTGTCCTTGACCGTGATGACCACGGTGCCGTGTTCGGGCAGCCGCGACCCGGCGCCCAACTGGCTCTTGAGCATGGCCTCGCCAAACGTGCGGCCGATGCCCATGACCTCGCCGGTCGAGCGCATCTCGGGCCCCAGGATGGGGTCCACGCCGGGGAACTTGTTGAACGGAAACACCGCTTCCTTGATCGAGAAGAACGGCGGCACCACTTCCGCTGGCGGGCGACCGCCCTGCCCCGTCTGGCTGGCCAGCGATTGGCCGGCCATGCAGCGCGCCGCGATCTTGGCCAGCGCCTGCCCCGTGGCCTTGCTGACGAAGGGCACGGTGCGCGAGGCCCGCGGATTGACCTCGAGCACGTAGACCACCGGTTTCTCGTCGCCCACTGAATCAGCGCCCTGGATCGCGAACTGCACGTTCATCAGCCCCACCACGCCCAGGGCACGCGCCATGGCGGCACTCTGGCGCCGCATCTCGTCTTGCAGCTCCACGCTCAAGGAATACGGCGGCAGCGAGCAAGCCGAGTCGCCGCTGTGGATGCCGGCCGCCTCGACGTGTTCCATGATGCCGCCGATCATGACTTCCACGCCGTCGCTGATGCAGTCGACATCGACCTCGATGGCGTCGTCGAGAAAGCGGTCCAGCAGCACGGGCGACTTTTCGCTGACCTTGACGGCCTCGCGCATGTAGCGCTCCAGGTCGCGGTCGCCGTGCACGATTTCCATCGCCCGGCCCCCCAGCACATAGCTCGGCCGCACCACCAGCGGGTAGCCGATTTCCTGGGCCAGCACCAGGGCTTGCTCTTCGGTGCGCGCGGTGCGGTTGGGTGGCTGCTTCAGGCCCAGTTCATTCAGCAGCTTCTGGAAACGCTCGCGGTCTTCGGCCACATCGATGCTGTCCGGGCTGGTGCCGATGATGGGCACGCCAGCGCGTTCGAGGTCCAGGGCCAGCTTCAGCGGCGTTTGCCCGCCGAACTGCACGATCACCCCGATGGGGCGCTCCTTGTCAACGATCTCCAGCACGTCTTCCAGCGTCACCGGCTCGAAGTACAGGCGGTCGCTGGTGTCGTAGTCGGTGGAGACGGTTTCCGGGTTGCAGTTGACCATGATGGTCTCGTACCCGTCCTCGCGCAGTGCCAGTGCGGCATGCACGCAGCAGTAGTCGAACTCGATGCCCTGGCCGATGCGGTTGGGCCCCCCGCCCAGCACCATGATCTTCTTGCGGTTGGTGGGCTCGGCCTCGCACTCGCCATCAGCGGTTTCGTAGCACGAATACATGTAGGCCGTTTGCGTGGCGAACTCCGCCGCGCAGGTGTCCACGCGCTTGTAGACCGGCCGCACCCCCAGCGCGTGGCGCTGCGCGCGCACCGCGTGCTGGTGCGTGCCCATCAGCTTGGCCAGGCGGCGGTCGGAAAATCCCTTTTGCTTCAGATGGCGCAGCTCGGCGGCCGACAGGCTGTCGAGCGTGCGCGCCGCGGCCTGCGCTTCGATGGCCACCAGTTCTTCGATCTGGGCCAGGAACCAGGGGTCGATGCCCGTCTCTTCGAAGACTTGTTCCAGGGTCATGCCGATGCGAAAGGCATCGCCCACGAACAGGATGCGCTCCGGCCCGGCGTTGCCGATCTCGTCAATGATCTCGTCGCGGTCAGACTCTTTGCACGTGGTGCGCTCGCTCAGCCCGTCGATGCCGGTCTCCAGCCCACGCAGGGCCTTCTGAAAGCTTTCCTGGAAGGTGCGGCCCATGGCCATGACCTCGCCCACCGACTTCATCTGCGTCGTCAGGTGCGGGTCGGCGGCCGGGAATTTCTCGAACGCAAAACGCGGAATCTTCGTCACCACGTAGTCGATGCTCGGCTCGAAGCTGGCCGGCGTGGCGCCACCCGTGATGTCGTTGCGCAACTCATCCAGCGTGTAGCCCACGGCCAGCTTGGCGGCCACCTTGGCGATCGGAAAACCCGTGGCCTTGGAGGCCAGGGCGGATGAACGCGACACGCGCGGGTTCATCTCGATGACCACCATGCGGCCGTCGGCGGGGTTGATGGCGAACTGCACGTTCGAGCCGCCGGTGTCCACGCCGATCTCGCGCAGGATGGCGATGGAGGCGTTGCGCAGCAGCTGGTATTCCTTGTCGGTGAGCGTCTGCGCCGGCGCCACGGTGATGGAGTCGCCGGTGTGGATACCCATGGGGTCCAGGTTTTCGATGGCGCAGACGATGATGCAGTTGTCCTGCGTGTCGCGCACGACTTCCATCTCGAACTCTTTCCAACCGATCAGGCTCTCTTCGATCAGCAGTTCCTTGGTCGGCGACAGGTCCAGCCCGCGGCGGCAGATTTCTTCCATCTCCTGCGGGTTGTAGGCAATGCCCCCGCCCGTGCCGCCCAGGGTGAAACTGGGCCGGATGACCATGGGGAAGCCCGTGCCGCCGGTTTCGGCAGTGATGCGCTTTTGCACCGCCAGCGCGTCTTCCATCGAATGCGCGATGCCGCTGCGCGCAGAGCCCAGGCCGATGGAGGTCATCGCGTCCTTGAACTTGAGCCGGTCCTCGGCCTTCTCGATGGCACGCTCGTTGGCACCGATCATCTCGACGCCGTACTTGGCCAGCACACCATGCTTGTGCAGCTCCAGCGCGCAGTTCAGCGCCGTCTGCCCGCCCATGGTGGGCAGGATGGCGTCGGGCCGCTCCTTGGCGATGATCTTCTCGAGCACCTGCCAGGTGATGGGTTCGATGTAGGTCGCGTCGGCCATCTCCGGGTCGGTCATGATGGTGGCCGGATTGCTGTTCACCAGCACCACCCGGTAGCCCTCTTCGCGCAGCGCCTTGCAGGCCTGGGCGCCGGAATAGTCGAACTCGCAGGCCTGGCCAATGATGATGGGGCCAGCCCCAATGATGAGGATGGACTTGAGGTCGGCGCGCTTAGGCATTGTTCTTCTCCATCAGCGCAGTGAAACGGTCGAACAAGTAGCCAATGTCGTGGGGCCCCGGTGAGGCCTCAGGGTGACCCTGAAAGCTGAAGGCCGGCCGGTCTGTGCGCTCCATGCCTTGCAGGGTGCCGTCGAACAGGCTGACGTGGGTGGCGCGCAGGTGCGCCGGCAAGGAGGTCTCGTCGACCGCAAAGCCGTGGTTCTGGCTGGTGATGCTGACGCGGCCGGAGTCCAGGTCCTTCACCGGGTGGTTGGCGCCATGGTGGCCAAACTTCATCTTGAAGGTCTTGGCACCCGAGGCCAGCGCCAGGATCTGGTGGCCCAGGCAAATGCCAAAGGTGGGCAGGCCAGACTCGACAAGTTCGCGCGTGGCGCGGATGGCGTAGTCGCAGGGGCCGGGGTCGCCGGGGCCGTTGCTCAGGAACACGCCATCGGGGCGAACCTGCATCACGGCGGCTGCCGGGGTCTGGGCGGGCACCACCGTCACGCGGCAGCCGCGACTGGCCAGCATGCGCAGGATGTTGCGTTTGATGCCGAAGTCGTAAGCCACCACATGAAAGCGCGTGTCGCCGAGCAAGCCGTAGCCCGAGCCCAAGTGCCACTCGGTCTCGGTCCAGTCATAGGGGGCGGTCGCGCTGACGACACGGGCCAGGTCCAGCCCCGACATGGACTCCGCGGCCTGGGCCCGCTCGACGGCGGCGCGAATTTCGTCGGCGCCCGGCGTGACACCCGCGGGGTAGGCCGTGATGCAGCCATTCTGTGCGCCGCCGTTGCGCAAGACACGGGTCAGCCGGCGGGTGTCGATACCGGCGATGGCCACCGTGCCCTCAGCCGTGAGGTACTGCGCCAGCGTCTGCGTGGCGCGAAAGTTGGACGCTCGCAGCGGCACGTCCTTGACGATCAAGCCCGCCGCGTGGACCTTGCCGGACTCGACGTCCTCCGGATTGGTGCCTGTATTGCCGATGTGCGGGTAGGTCAGTGTCACGATCTGCCGGCAGTAGCTGGGATCGGTGAGGATTTCCTGGTAGCCGGTCAGCGAGGTGTTGAACACCACCTCGCCCACGGTGTGGCCGGGGGCGCCCACCGATTTGCCGAGAAAGGTGGTGCCATCGGCAAGGGCGAGCAAGGCAGCAGGGGTGTTGGGCAGCAAGACAGGCCTTTCGGAATCGCGCGCCCGGCGTGGCCCCTTCGGGCTGACGAGAGACGGGCCCACCAGGGCGCAACCGTGGTCAAAAGGCCAGAAATCTCAGGCTTTTCGCAGGGCTGCGGCGTGGGCAGGTAAACCGCCGGATTGTAGCGCGGCATGCGCGCCGGGCCGGTCGCGCTCTACGCTGCTGTCAACGCGGCAATGCCGGCCTTGGCGATCTGCGCGTCTTCACTCGACTTCACGCCACTCACGCCCACGGCGCCCACGCACTGGCCGTCGACCAGGATGGGCACACCGCCTTCCAGCATGCCTTGCAGCGCGGGCGCGCTGAGAAACGACACCCGCCCCTGGTTGATCATGTCTTCGTAGACCTTGCTTTCGCGCCGGCCCAGCGCCGCGGTGCGGGCCTTGGCGGGCGCAATCTCGGCCGAGGCAGGTGCAGCGCCATCGGCGCGCTGCAGCCACAGCAAATGACCGCCATCATCCACAACGGCGATCACCACGGCCCAGCCATGCGTGGCTGCTTCGGTTTCGGCGGCGGCGGCGATGCGCCGCGCGTCGTCCAGGGTCAGGCTGAGTTTGGTTTTCATGGCCTGAGCATATCCATTCCAGGCCGTTTTCGACAAGCGCTGTAGGGTTATCGGCAGCACCCGCCGCGCGCCCTAGAATCCATAACACAGGGCTGGATACCGGCCCGCTCATTGGAAGGAAGCGTCATGAACCAAGTCGTACAACCGTTCCCTGGTGCAGCCGCTGGTGGCGAAGTCGCCGCGCAACGCAACCGTGTCTTGCGCAATACCTACTGGCTGCTGGCTTTGTCGATGGTGCCCACGGTGCTGGGCGCCTGGGTGGGTGTGCAGACGGGTCTCGCGGCGGCCATGTCGCCCGTGGTCAGCCTGGTGGTCTTCTTGGTCGGCGCCTTTGGGCTGATGTACTTGATAGAGAAGAACAAGAACTCGGCTGCCGGTGTACCGCTGTTGCTGGGCTTCACGTTCTTCATGGGTCTGATGCTGTCGCGCCTGGTGGGCGCAGTGCTGGGGCTGAACAACGGCGTCAGCCTCATCATGACGGCCTTCGCCGGCACGGGTGCCATCTTCTTCGCCATGGCAACGCTGTCGTCAGTAATCAAGCGGGACCTGGCCCCCATGGGCAAGTTCCTCTACATCGGCGCCGTGATGCTGCTGGTGGCGCTCATCGCCAACATCTTCATCCAGTCCAGCGCGCTGATGATCACGCTGTCGGTGCTGGGCATGGGCATCTTCACGGCCTTCATCTTGTGGGATCTCAAGCGCGTGCGCGATGGCCAAGAGACCAACTACATCACCGCCACGCTGGGCGTTTACCTCAGCCTGTACAACGTGTTTCAGTTCATGTTGTCGCTGCTGGGCATCGGCGGCAGCAGCAGCGACTGATCGGCTTACCCCCGGAGCGCCTGGCGGCGCTCCCCCTCAAGGGGGCGACGCCAGCGGCCCGGCGAAGCCGGTTCCGCGGCGTCTGCTGAACGGATCACGGGGCCTTCGGGCCCTGTGTCATTTCTGGAGTTCGAAGACGGCCATGCTTTCGGTGTGCGCCGTGTGCGGAAACATGTTCACCACGCCGACTTGCGTGCAGCGGTACCCGGCCTGGTGCACCAGCAGTCCGGCGTCGCGGGCCAAGGTCGCAGGGTTGCAGCTCACGTAGACGATGCGCTGCGGCGGCACCCAGCCGTCGGCGCCGTGCAGGTCGGCCACAGCCTTGGCCAGGGCAAAGGCGCCTTCGCGCGGCGGGTCGATCAACCAGCGCTCGGCCGGGCCGATGCGGCGCAGGTCGTCAGCGACTATCTCGAACAGGTTGCGCGCCTGGAAGCTGGCTTTGCCCGCCAGCCCGTTCGCCGCGGCGTTGTCGCGCGCACGGGCCACAAGCGTATCGCTGCCCTCGATGCCCAGCACTTCGCGCGCACGCGTGGCCAGCGGCAGGGTGAAGTTGCCAAGGCCGCAGAACCAGTCGACGACGCGGTGTTGCAACTGCACGTCCAGCAAGCGCAGCGCACGGCCGACCAGCACCCGGTTGATGTGCGGGTTGACCTGGGTGAAGTCGGTGGGCTTGAAGGGCATGTGGACGCCGAACTCGGGCAGGCTGTAGGCCAGCACGGGCCCGCCTTCATCGAGCAGATGCGCTGTGTCTGGCCCCTTGGGCTGCAACCACCACTGCACGTCGTGCACAGCGGCAAAGTCGCGCAGGCGCTGTGCGTCAGCGGTGCTCAGCGGCTCCAGGTGCCGCAGCACGAGTGCCGTCACGCCCTCGCCCGCCGCCAGTTCGATCTGCGGCAGCCGGTCGCGCTGGTCCATGCCGCCAATCAGTTCGCGCAGCGGCATCAGCATGGCGCTGACGCGCGCTGGCAGCACGGGGCAGACCTGCATGTCGGCCACATAACGGGACTTTCGTTCATGAAAGCCGATCAGCACCGTGCCCTTCTTGGCTACGAAGCGCACCGACAGCCGGGCGCGGTCGCGGTAGCCCCAGGCCGGCCCTTCGATCGGGCGCAGGATGCATTCGGCGCGCACCTTGGCCAGGTGCCACAGGATGTCTTCCAGCACGCGTTGCTTCACCGCGACCTGGGCGGCAGGGTGCAGGTGCTGCATCTTGCAGCCACCGCAGGCACCCGCATGCAAACCGAAGTTCGGGCAGCCCGGGCGCACCCGCTGCGAACTCGCGCGCGACAGCGCCGTCATCTGGCCCTGTTCCCACTGGTTCTTCTTGCGCGAAATCTGCACCTGCACGCGCTCGCCAGGCAAGGCACCTTCGATGAACACGACCTTGCCGTCTTCACGGTGGGCCACGCCCTGGGCTTCGAGGTCGAGCGATTCGACCTGCAGCCAATCAAAACCAGTGCTCATGGGATTGCCCGGTCCAGCCGGGTGCCGGGGTCAACGGGCGGGCAGCAGCCGCGCGGGATCGATGGGCTTGCCTTGGCGGCGGATCTCGAAGTGCAGCTGCACGCGATCGGCGTCGCTGGAGCCCATCTCGGCGATCTTCTGACCACGGCGCACCGCCTGGTCTTCCTTCACCAGCAGCGCCTGGTTGTGGGCGTAGGCCGTGAGGTAGGTGGCGTTGTGCTTGACGATGACCAGGTTGCCATAACCGCGTATTCCCGAACCCACGTACACCACACGTCCGTCGGCGGCTGCCAGCACGGCGTCGCCGGCGTTGCCGCCGATGGCCAGACCCTTGCTCTTGGCCTCGTCGAAGGCCGCCACCACCGAGCCCGCGGCCGGCCAGGCCCAGTTCACGTCGTCGTCACCTTCGCGGCTGGTGGCCGGTGCTGGCGACGCTGGGCTGGTGCCGGGCGCAGGTGGCGTGGCGCCAGTTCCTGGCGCCGGCGTGGTCGTGACGGGCCCAGTGGCGGGGCGCGGGTCCAAGGGCTTGCTATCGACCCGCCCGGCCGGTGCCACAGGCCGCACCGTCACGCCCGCCGTGTCCGCCGCAGGCGCGGCTATCCGCAGCACCTGACCGACCTCGATGCGGTTGCTGTTCTCAAGGCTGCTCCAGCGCGCGATGTCACGCCAGTTCTGGCCCGAGTCAAGACCGATGCGAATCAAGGTGTCGCCGGGACGCACGGTGTAGTAACCAGGCTTGCCCGCGTTTTCTGTGCCAAGCAAGGGCGGTTTGGCAGCGGGCACCTCAGCGATGGGCGCAGGTGGGGTCGCGGCTGGCCCAGGTGCGGCTGGCGCAGGCCGGGCCGCCGGTTTGCGGTCTTCCACCGGCGCCTTGTGGGTGGGCGACGCACAACCCGCAGCCAGCACCGCCATGACCACGGCTGCCAACAACACACTGCCGCCAACGGACCCTTCTGAACCTGCCTTCATGAACCACCGCCTCGCACTCATTCAGTGCCTGATTTTAGGGGGACGAAGTGCACAGCATCCAACCAGCGCCGGTTCAGGCCCTCGGCGTGGCGGTCCACCACCAGCAGCACCTGTCCGCCGCGGCTGGCTTCTTGTATGGGGGCCACCAGGCGCCCCCCCACGGCCAGCTGGTCCAGCCAGGCCGGCGGCAAGTCATCGCCCCCGGCGGCAGCCACAATGCTTTGGTACGGCGCCCTGGGCGCGTGGCCCAAGCGTCCATCACCGTGGACCAGGCGCATGTCGCCATGACGCAGTGGCGCCAGGTTCTCCTGCGCCTTGTCGTACAGCGGCCGGATGCGCTCGATGGTCACCAGCCCGCGCGACAACCGTGCCAACAGCGCGGCCTGGTAGCCGCAGCCCGTGCCAATCTCGAGCACGCGGCCCAGGTGGCCGTGCTCGCGCGCATGGGCGCCTTCGAACAGCAAGGCCAGCATGCGCGCCACGACCGAGGGCTTGGAGATCGTCTGCTGCAGACCGATGGGCAGGCTGGTGTCCTCGTAAGCCTGGCCGGCCAGCGCGCTGTCGACAAAGCGGTGGCGCTCTACCACGGCAAAGGCCATCAACACCGGCTCGCCGGCCACGCCGTCGGCACGCAGGCGTTCGACCATGCGCGCGCGCACGGCGGCCGAATCCAGGCCCAGGCCGCTGGGCGTGTCGCGCCGGGCGGCGTCCTCGGCCGCCTGCCGCACCGGGCGCTGCGGGCGCAGCACCTCAGCGCTCGACGCGCGTCCGGCAGCGCCGTGCATCTGGTCCAGGGCCAGCGGGAAGCGACCGCCGCGCGCCGGGCGTGTCACCCGCGCGGCCTTGTCACTGCACCGTGGCTCATGCCTTGGCCGCAGCCAGGCGCTGGGCCCAGGCAGCGCTGCGCGCGTGGTCGGTCAGGTCCACCTGCAAGGGCGTGATCGACACCTTGCCCTGCGCCACGGCGTGGAAGTCGGTGCCCTCGCCGGCTTCACGGGCGTCGCCGGCCGGGCCGATCCAGTAGATGGCCTCGCCGCGCGGGCTGGTCTGGCGGATCACGGGTTCGCTGGCGTGCCGACGGCCCAGGCGCGTCACCACCCGGGGCAAGTCGATGGCATCAGCGCGGTTGGGGATGTTCACGTTCAACAACCAGGGCTCGCCGCCCAGCGGGGCCTGGGCCAGCACCTGGTCGATGATGGAGCGTGCGGCGGCCGCGGCGGCGTCGATCTCGCCCCAGCCCTTCTCGCCCTGCGAAAACGCAATGGCCGGGATGCCAAACAGAAAGCCCTCCATGGCCGCGGCCACGGTGCCCGAGTACAGCGTGTCATCGCCCATGTTGGCGCCGTTGTTGATGCCCGACAGCACCAGGTCGGGCCGCCGCGGCAGCAGGCCAGTCAGCGCCACATGCACGCAGTCTGATGGCGTGCCGTTGACGACACGAAAGCCCTGTACATGCTCGCCGCGCGCTTCAAACACCGACAAGGGCCGGGTCAGCGTCAGCGCGTTCGACGTTCCGCTGGCGTTTTGCTCAGGCGCGATGACGTCGATGTGCCCCAGCCCATGGCAGGCCTTGACCAGCGCGGCCAAGCCGCGTGCGAGATAGCCGTCGTCGTTGGCGATGAGGATGTGCATGCGAGCATTGTAGGGAGCGCCCTGCGTCGCCTCGCTCTCGAAACGGTCCGAAACGACAGCCCAACAAAAAGGGGCTGGCGGCCCCCGGCCTGCCAACCCCGCTTGAACTTTGGTGCCGGCGAAAGGAGTCGAACCCTCGACCTTCGCATTACGAATGCGGGACAAATAGTGTTTGCCTGCATTCGGCCGTGTCGAAAGACTCCCCCACGTTACCTATATAAATCAACGGTTTAGACCGACAAGCCGACACTGAACATTCGGCGGCATTCGGGAAAACTGGGGCAATCTGGCTACATGGTGGCTACACGTACCGGGGGCGGGCAATGGCAAGACCGAGAAAGAACGAAGCGCCGGACCTGACGCAAGCCTGCGAGCTGACGGCCGGGGCAATCGACCGGTTGGCCTGTCCGGCGGGCAAGTCTCAAGCCTTCCTGCGCGACACCAAGGCGCCCGGCCTGCGCGTGCGCGTGACCACCGCCGGGGCGAAATCCTACGTCTTTGAAGCCAAGCTGAGACGGCAGACCATCCGCCGCACCATCGGCGACGTTCGGGCATGGGGCATTGAAGGCGCCCGGGCCGAAGCAAACTGACCTTGCCCCCGAAAAACGTACTCCATAGCTGAAGCTGAAAGTGCATTCAAGGAGAACGAAAGATGAGCAAAAAAGACGGATCGAATCGCCGCGCGCGGTACACGGTGGAGTTGAAGCTGGAGGCCGTGAGGCTGGTCAAGGCTGGGCAGGAGGCGTCGGTGACGGCGCGCGTGCTGGGGGTGCCCAAGCAGACCCTGAGCAACTGGGTGCGGCTGGCTGAGAAGGGCGCGCTGCAGGGTGCTGGAGAGCGCCCCGTGAGTGCTGAGCAGATGGAGCTGGCGCGGCTGCGTGCGGAGCTGGCGCGCGTGAAGATGGAGCGCGACATCTTAAAAAAAGCGACGGCGTACTTCGCGAGGGAATCGCTGTGAAGTACGCCTGGATTTTTCTGTTCCGGGCAGTGTGGCCGATCACGCTGATCTGCGAGGTTCTGAACGTCAGCGTCAGCGGCTACTTCGAGCACCAGCGTAGGCGCGCACAAGACCGGCCCAGCCTGCCCGGCGTGCGGCACAGCAACGAGGCGCTGCTGGCGCATATCCGAGCCATCCACGTCGAAGTCAAAGGCGAATACGGCTGGCCAAGGGTATGGCGGGAGCTGCTTGCGCGAGGCATCCGGGTGGGCAAGGACCGTGTTCAGCGGCTGATGCACACGCACGGCATCAAGGCCCGAGGCAAGAGGAAGTTCGTCGTCACCACCGACAGCAAACACAGCTTGCCAGTGGCTGAAAACCTACTGGCCAGGGACTTCACGCCCGGCGCGCCAGATCGCGTCTGGAGCAGCGACATCACCTACATCGCCACCGATGAAGGATGGCTGTACCTGGCCTGCGTGATTGACCTGTACAGCCGCCAGGTGGTGGGCTGGAGCATGCAGCCGCACATGCAGACCAGCCTGGTGGCGGACGCGCTGCGCATGGCCTGGTTCAGGCGTCATCCGGCGTCGGGGTTGATCTTCCACTCGGACCGGGGTAGCCAATACTGCAGCCGTGAATTCCAGGCCGCGCTTGCCAGCTACGGCATGCGCAGCTCGATGAGTCGCAAGGGAAACTGCTGGGACAATGCGCCGACCGAGAGCCTGTGGGGCAGCCTGAAAGTGGGCCGGCTGTATGGCAAGAAATTCGCCACCCAGCGCGAGGCCATGGACGAGGTAATCGACTGGTTGACGTTCTACAACCATCGCAGACTTCACTCCACGTTGGGCTACATCAGCCCGATGAGGTTCGAAGAAAACTGGCACGCGGGCCAGTCAAGCAAAGCCGCGTAATCGAGTGGCTATGGACTACGTCGATCAAGGGCAAGGTCAGTGGCCTTCTTGAACCACGGAAACTCCGAGTACGGCACGGCAAGCTCTTCGTCTCCAAGCAGCAGCCAAAAGAAGTGCTTGGACACGTTGGTGACCTCAGCCCCCAAAGTGACGGTTCCATGCATCTTGAATCTCCTGGATGTGAGCTTCGACTACGGCTTGCGCTTGGCG
>JANOLY010000060.1:0-11395 GCA_031420055.1 Burkholderiales bacterium
GTGTTCGCCGACGAGATCTACGACAAGACCCTGTACGACGGCGCCACGCACACGGCCATGGCCAGCCTGGCCGACGACGTGCTGTTCATCACGTTCAACGGCTTGAGCAAAAACTACCGCGCCTGCGGCTACCGCGCAGGCTGGATGGTGGTGAGCGGCGAAAAACGCCATGCGCGCGACTACATCGAGGGCCTGAACATGCTGGCCAGCCTGCGCCTGTGCGCCAACACGCCCGGCCAACTGGCCATACAGACTGCACTGGGCGGCTACCAGAGCATTCGCGACCTGGTGGCGCCCACCGGCAGGTTGTGCCGCCAGCGCGACCTGGCCTATGAGTTGCTGACGCAGATACCCGGCGTCAGTGTGGTCAAGCCCAAGGCGGCGCTGTACATGTTCCCGCGGCTGGACCCCAAGGTCTATCCGATCAGCGACGACCAGCAGTTCGCCTACGAGCTGCTGGCCGAAGAAAAGGTGCTGATCGTGCAAGGCACCGGCTTCAACTGGATCGCGCACGACCACTTCAGGCTGGTTTTTCTGCCCAATGTCGACGACCTGCGCGAGGCCATCACGCGCATCGAACGCTTCCTGGCCCATTACCGCAAACGTCACTCGACCTGAATCGCACATGAAGTCCATCCAAGTCGGCCTGCTCGGCATCGGCACCGTCGGCAGTGGCACCTACCAGGTGCTGTTGCGCAACCAGGAAGAAATTCACCGCCGCGCCGGGCGCGGCATTGCCATCACCATGGTCGCCGACCTGGACGTGGCGCGCGCCCGCGCCGTCGTGGGCGGACAGGTGCAAGTGGTCGCCGATGCCCGCGAGGTGATCCGCAACCCGGCCATCGACATCGTGGTCGAACTCATTGGCGGCTACGGCATCGCCCGCACGTTGGTGCTGGAGGCCATTGCCGCGGGCAAGCACGTGGTCACAGCCAACAAGGCGCTGCTGGCGGTGCATGGCAGCGAGATCTTCGCCGCGGCCAGCGAGCGTGGCGTCATCGTGGCCTTCGAGGCGGCCGTGGCCGGCGGCATCCCCATCATCAAGGCGCTGCGCGAGGGGCTGACCGCCAACCGCATCGAATGGATCGCCGGCATCATCAACGGCACCACCAACTTCATCCTGTCCGAGATGCGCGCCAAGGGGCTGGATTTCGGCGTGGTGCTCAAGCAGGCGCAAGCGCTGGGTTATGCCGAGGCCGACCCGACCTTCGACATCGAGGGCATAGACGCCGCACACAAGGCCACGCTGATGAGTGCGATTGCCTTTGGCGTGCCGGTGCAGTTCGACAAGGCCTATGTCGAAGGCATCACCGGCTTGCAGGCGGCAGACATCCGCTATGCCGAGCAATTGGGCTACCGCATCAAGCTGCTGGGCATCACCAAGCGGCGCGCGCAAGGCATAGAGCTGCGTGTGCATCCGACGCTCATTCCGGCACAGCGGTTGATTGCCAACGTCGAAGGCGCCATGAACGCCGTGGTCGTGCATGGCGACGCCGTGGGCACCACGCTGTACTACGGCAAGGGGGCCGGCAGTGAGCCCACCGCCAGCGCGGTGATTGCCGACTTGGTGGACATCACCCGTCTGCACACCGCCGACCCCGACCACCGCGTGCCGCACCTGGCCTTTCAGCCCGCGTCCATGCAGGCCACGCCCATCCTGCCGATCGCGCAGGTCGTCACGGCCTACTACCTGCGCCTGGTCGTGGCCGACAAGGCCGGCGTGCTGGCGCGCATCACCGGCATCCTGGCCGAGAACGACATCAGCATCGACGCCGTGCTGCAGCGCGAGAGTGCCGAGGGCGAGAACCAAACCGATCTCATCATCCTCACGCACGACACGGTCGAGGGCCGCATGGTGACCGCCCTGGCGCTGATGCAGGCCCTGCCGACGGTGCTGGCGCCCATCGTGCGCATACGCAAGGAGGAGCTCAGTTGAAGTACCTGAGCACCCGTGGCGACACCACGCCGCGCGGCTTCTGCGACATCTTGCTCGAAGGCCTGGCCCCTGACGGCGGGCTGTACTTGCCGGCGCACTACCCGAAGGTCGACGCGGCCACGCTCACCCGTTGGCGCGCGCTGCCGTATGCCGAGTTGGCGTTCGAGATCTTGTCGCTGTACATCGACGACATTCCAGCGGCCGATCTGCGGCGGCTGTGCCTGGCGACCTACACCGAGCAGGTCTTCGGCAGCGCCGCCATCACGCCGCTGAAGCCGCTGGGGCCCGGTGTGTTCCTGCAAGCCTTGTCCAACGGCCCCACGCTGGCGTTCAAGGACATGGCCATGCAACTGCTCGGGTTGTTGTTTGAATACGAGCTGGCACGCCGTGGTGAAGAGCTCAACATCCTGGGCGCCACCAGCGGCGACACGGGCAGTGCGGCCGAGTACGCCATGCGCGGCAAACGCGGCATTCGCGTCTTCATGCTCAGCCCGCATGGCCGCATGAGCCCCTTCCAGCAAGCGCAGATGTTCAGCTTGCAAGACGCCAACATCCACAACATCGCCATCGAGGGCGTGTTTGATGATTGCCAGGACATCGTCAAGGCCGTCAGCAACGACCTGGCGTTCAAACGCCGGCACAAGATTGGCACCGTCAACAGCATCAACTGGGCGCGGCTCCTGGCCCAGGTGGTGTACTACTTCGCCGGCTACTTTCAGGCCACGAAGTCGAGTGACGAGGGTGTCAGCTTCGCCGTGCCTTCGGGCAACTTCGGCAACATCTGCGCCGGCCACGTGGCGCGCATGATGGGCTTGCCCATCCACCGCCTGGTTGCAGCCACGAATGAAAACGACGTGCTCGACGAGTTCTTCCGCACGGGCACCTACCGCGTGCGCAGCAGTGCCGAAACGCACGAGACCTCCAGCCCGTCAATGGACATCAGCAAGGCCAGCAATTTCGAACGCTTCGTGTTCGACCTGCTGGGCCGCGACGCGGCGCGCACGCGCGAGCTGTTCGGCCCGGCGCTGGTGCGTGACGCCGGCTTTACGCTGAGCGCGGCCGAGTTCGCGCCGGTCGCCAGCTTCGGTTTTGTGTCGGGCCGCAGCACGCATGCCGATCGCCTGGCCACCATCCGCAGCACCTGGGCCGAGCATGGCGTGATGATCGACACCCACACTGCCGACGGCCTGAAGGTGGCGCGCGAGCACATGACGCCCGACGTGCCCATGATCGTGCTCGAGACGGCGCTGCCGGCCAAGTTCGCGGCCACCATCGTTGAAGCCACCGGCCAGACGCCGCCTGCGCCGCGGGGGCTGGAAGACTTGGAGAGCCGGCCCCGCCGGTTCAGCGTCATGCCGGCCGACACCCACGCTGTCATGCAGTACGTGCAAGACCATTGCGCGGCATGATGGGCCGATGAACTCAGCGCGCCCCTTGTTGAGTCTGGACGAGGCCCTGCTGCGGCTGTCGGCAGCGGCGGCCGCGCACGCCATCACCCAGGCCGAGGCGGTGTCCACCTTCGACGCCCTGGGCCGGGTGCTGGCAGCCGACGTGTTGTCGCTGCTGGACGTGCCGCCCGCTGACAACACGTCCATGGACGGTTATGCGCTGCGCGCCGCCGACGTGCCCGCGCCCGGCACCGTGCTGCCCATCTCCCAGCGCCTGCCGGCTGGCGTGGTGGGGCAGGCCTTGCAGCCGGGCACGGCAGTGCGCATCTTTACCGGCGCGCAGGTGCCGGCGGGTGCCGATGCCGTGGTGATGCAGGAACAGTGCGAGGCTCTGGCCGCTGACACCGGCTTGGGTGCCGTGCGCATCAACGCCCAGCCCGAGGCCGGCGCATGGATACGCCGCCGTGGCGAAGACGTGCAGCGCGGTGCCGCGGTGCTGGCGCGCGGCCAGCGGCTGTCGCCCCAGGCGCTGGGCCTGGCCGCCAGCGTGGGCGCGGGCACGCTCACGGTGCTGCGCCGGCCGCGTGTGGCGCTGTTTTCGACCGGTGACGAGTTGCAGATGCCGGGCGAGCTGCTGCGCCCCGGCGCCATCTACAACAGCAACCGCTACACGCTGCACGGCCTGCTGCAGGCCGGTGGCTGCGAGGTGCACGACCTGGGCATCGTGGGCGACACGCTGGAAGCCACGCGCGACGCACTGCGCCGGGCGGCGGCGGTGGCTGACCTCATCGTCACCTGCGGCGGCGTGTCGGTGGGCGAGGAAGACCACCTCAAGCCCGCGGCGCAGGCCGAGGGCGGTCTGGAGAACTGGCAGATCGCCATCAAGCCCGGCAAACCACTGGCGCTGGGGGGCATACGCCGCGGCGACGGCACACACGCACTGCTGCTGGGGCTGCCGGGCAACCCGGTGTCGGCCTTCATCACCTACTTGCTGGCCGCCAGCACCGTGTTGCGCGTGATGCAGGGGCATCCCGGAACTTTGCCGGCCGGCGTGCCGCTGCGGGCCGACTTCGACTGGCCGCGCCCCGACAAGCGGCGCGAATTCCTGCGCGTGCGCTGCAACGCCAGCGGCGGCCTGGACTTGTTCGCCAACCAGAGTTCTGGCGTGCTGACCTCGGCTGTGTGGGCCGACGGCCTGGTGGACAACCCGCCCGGCGTGGCCATTGCGCGCGGTGACACGGTGCGCTTCCTGTCGCTGGCCGAACTGGTGGCACGCTGATGCAGGTGCAGGTCCGTTTCTTCGCCTCGCTGCGCGAGGCCCTGGGCGCGCAAGAACAGGTGCAGCTGCCCGCGGGCGCCACCCTGGGGGCCGTGCGTGACCTGCTCATCGCCCGCAGCCCGCGCCATGCCGAGGCCCTGGCGCGCACGCGCACGCTTCGGGGCGCGATCAACCAGGTCCTGTGCGACGAAGCCAGCCTGGTGCCCGAGGCTGCCGAGGTGGCTTTTTTCCCGCCGGTGACAGGCGGCTAGGGGCGGCCGTGCAGCGCGTTTCAATCCAGATCGAAGACTTCGATCTCGGCGCCGAAGTGGCTGCGCTGCGCGCCAGTGACGCTGGCGTGGGCGCCGTGGCGAGCTTCATCGGTACCGTGCGCGAACACAGTGAAGGCCAGTCGGTGAGCGAAATGGAGCTCGAGCATTACCCTGGCATGACGGAACGTTCCATCGAGGCCATGATCGACGAGGCGCTGCGCCGCTTCGACATCCGCGCCGCGCGTGTAGTGCACCGCGTGGGCCGGCTGTCGGCCGGGGCACAGATCATGATGGTTGCTGTGGCTGCGGGCCACCGCGGCCAAGCCTTCCAGGCCTGCGAGTTCTTGATGGACTACCTCAAGACCCAGGCGCCTTTTTGGAAGAAGCAAACCACGCCCGAAGGTGCGCGCTGGGTCGATGCACGTGTGGCCGACGACACGGCGCTGGCACGCTGGGGCATCGTGGCAGGCAACGCCACCGGCGAGCCGACATGAACGCGCCGGGCCACCCGCTGCTGCTGCCGCCTGACGACCCGTCAGCGCTGGGCCTGGAGGTCACCGAGGTCGATCTGCCCGAGCCGGTCACGGCGCCGCGGCTGCGCGAGGCCCTGGGTCGGTTTGCCACGGGCGTGACCATCATCACCTGCCTGGACGCGCAGGGCGGGCGTGTCGGGCTCACGGCCAACTCGTTCAACGCCTTGTCGCTGGACCCGCCGCTGGTGCTGTGGTCGTTGCGCCGGCACAGTGCCCAGGTCGCGGCCTTTGCGGCTGCGGGCTGCTTTGTCGTCAACGTGCTGGCCCGCGACCAGCTGGCGCTGTCGCGCCGCTTTGCGTCCAAACTCGACAACAAGTTCGATGCCGGCGATTGGTCCGCCGGCTGGGCGGGCGCGCCCGTGCTGGCGGGCTGCGTGGCCGTGTTTCAGTGCGAAATGCTGACCCAGCAAGATGCTGGCGACCACGTGCTCTTCATTGGCAAGGTGCTGGCGCTGTCGCAGCAGGCCCTGGCGCCCTTGGTGTACCAGGCCGGGCACTACCACGGCCTGGGCGAAACGCTGTAGCTCAGCTCAGCAGCCTGCCGGCGGCGGGGGCGTCGCCCAGGCCCTCGACCCCTGCGGCCGGTTCTGCGCCCGTTGTCGCGGCGGGCAGCCCCCACTGCGCCGCCACCAAGGCGCTGTCGACCAGACGCAGCAGGGCCGCAGACAGCTCGATGCTCAGCGCCACTTCGATGCGCCGGCCGCGCGGCTCGCGAAAAGCCAGCACGGTCTGCCCGCCCTGGCCGGGGCGCAGGTCCACCGTGTCGGGCAGCAGGGGATCGGACCCCAGCGGGTAACTGGCATCGGCACTGACGAAGGGCTTGCCGAAGTCGGCGTTGGCCAAGGGGCGGTCCAGCGCAGCTTGCTCCAGCATCTGCCGCGCTTCGGGCACGGGCAGGGCCTGCGGCGTGGTCTGGGCCACGCTGGTCAGCGTGACGGTGGTGCGAAAGGGCGTGTACAGGCGCGACAGCATGCGCCGTGTCAGCCAGATGGAGTACACCTCGGCCGCACCGGTGCGCATGTGCAGCAGCAGGCGGTCAGCGGTGGAGTCGTACAGGACTTGAATCTGGTGGATGGCCATGCGCGCATTCTGACCTGGGCCAGGCGCCAGTTGATTTCGCGCCGCTGCCGGCCGCTGTGAACGCCTGGGTCCTTGAATCCGTCGCCAACAGCCCCACGTCAGGTGCAGGAACCAGGAGACTTTGCCATGCGCCAAGACAAGCTCACCACCGCCTTCCAGCAGGCCCTGGCCGACGCCCAGAGCGCGGCTGTGGCGCGCGACAACCCCTACATCGAGCCGTCGCACCTGCTGGCGGCCATGATGCTGCAGCCCGACGGCCCCAAGGCCCTGCTCGACCGTGCAGGTGCCAACACGGCCGCACTGAGCCTGGCCATGGAGACCGCGATTCGAAACCTGCCCCAGGTGCAGGGCGGTGGCCAGCCGGTGCAACCCGGGCGCGACCTGATGCAGCTGCTGCAGGCAGCCGACAAGGAAGCCGGCAAGCGCGGCGACCAGTTCATCGCCAGCGAGATGTTTCTGCTGGCCCTGGCCGACGCCAAGACCGACCTGGGCGCCATCGTGCGCGGCCACGGCCTGAGCCGCAAGGCGCTGCAAGCCGCTGTGGAAGCAGTGCGCGGCGGCCAAAAGGTGGACTCGGCCGAGTCCGAGGGCCAGCGCGAGGCGTTGAAGAAGTACACGCTGGACCTCACCGAGCGCGCCCGCCAGGGCAAGCTGGACCCGGTGATCGGCCGCGACGACGAGATCCGCCGCGCCATCCAGGTGCTGCAGCGGCGCAGCAAGAACAACCCCGTGCTCATTGGCGAGCCCGGTGTGGGCAAGACGGCCATCGTCGAAGGCCTGGCCCAGCGCATCGTCAACGGCGAGGTGCCCGAGACGCTGAAGGACAAGCGCGTGCTGGTGCTCGACATGGCCGGCCTGCTGGCCGGTGCCAAGTACCGCGGCGAATTTGAAGAACGGCTCAAGAGCGTGCTCAAGGAAGTGGCCGCCGACGAAGGCCGCATCATCTTGTTCATCGACGAGATGCACACCATGGTGGGCGCAGGCAAGGCCGAGGGCGCCATCGACGCCGGCAACATGCTCAAGCCCGCGCTGGCGCGCGGCGAGTTGCACTGCATAGGTGCCACCACGCTGGCCGAGTACCGCAAGTACGTCGAGAAAGACGCCGCGCTGGAGCGCCGTTTCCAGAAGGTGCTGGTTGACGAACCGAGCGTGGAGGCCACCGTCGCCATCCTGCGCGGCCTGCAGGAAAAGTACGAGGTGCACCATGGCGTGCAGATCACCGACCCGGCCATCGTGGCTGCGGCCGAGCTGAGCCACCGCTACATCACCGACCGCTTTCTGCCCGACAAGGCCATCGACCTCATCGACGAAGCCGCAGCCAAAGTGAAGATTGAAAAGGACAGCAAGCCCGAGGCCATGGACCGCCTGGACCGCCGGCTGATCCAGCTGAAGATCGAGCGCGAAGCGGTGCGCAGGGAGAAGGACGAGGCTTCAGTCAAGCGCTTCGATCTCATCGAGGAAGACATGCTGAAGCTGCAGCGTGAACTCAATGACTTGGACGAGGTCTGGAAGAGCGAGAAGGCCGCGTCCCAGGGCAGTGAAGCGTTGCTGGCTGAACGCGACACGGTGCGCTCGCAGATTGACGAGCTGACGCGCAAGGGCAACTTCGACAAGGTGGCCGAGTTGCAATATGGTCGCCTGCCCGACATCGAGAAGCGCCTGAAGGCGGCGCAGGACACCGAGACCGGGAAGGCCAAAGCGGGTCGACCGCAGTTGCTGCGAACCGAGGTCGGCGCCGAAGAGATTGCCGAAGTTGTCAGTCGTGCCACCGGCATCCCCGTGAGCAAACTGATGCAGGGCGAGCGCGACAAGCTGCTGCAGATGGAAGACAAGCTGCACCAGCGTGTGGTCGGCCAGGACGAGGCCATCGTCGCGGTGGCCGATGCCATCCGCCGTTCACGCGCCGGCCTGTCCGACCCCAACCGGCCGCTGGGCTCGTTCCTGTTCCTGGGCCCCACCGGCGTGGGCAAGACCGAGCTGTGCAAGGCACTGGCAGGGTTTTTGTTCGACAGCGACGACCGCATGATCCGCGTCGACATGAGCGAGTACATGGAGAAGCACTCCGTCAGCCGCCTGATCGGCGCGCCGCCGGGCTACGTGGGCTACGACGAGGGCGGCGCGCTGACCGAAGCCGTGCGCCGCAAGCCCTACAGCGTGCTGCTGCTCGACGAGGTGGAAAAAGCCCACCCCGATGTCTTCAACGTGCTGCTGCAGGTGCTGGACGACGGCCGCCTGACCGACGGCCAGGGCCGCACCGTGGACTTCAAGAACACGGTGATCGTGATGACCAGCAACCTGGGCTCGCACCTGATCATGCAGATGGCCGGCAAGAGCAGCGAAGACATCCACGAAGCGGTGTGGGGCGAGGTGAAACAGCACTTCCGGCCCGAGTTTCTGAATCGCATCGACGAGACCGTGGTCTTCCACGCGCTGGACCGCAAAAACATCGAGAACATTGCCAAGATCCAGCTGCAGCTGCTCGAAGCGCGGCTGGACAAGCTGGAGATGAAGCTCGACGTCTCGTCCGCCGCGCTGGCAGAACTGGCCAAGGTGGGTTTCGACCCGGCCTTCGGTGCGCGCCCGCTCAAGCGGGCCATCCAGCAGCGCATCGAGAACCCGGTGAGCAAGCTCATCTTGCAGGGCAAGTTCGGGCCCAAGAGCGTGATCCCGGTGGACCTGGAGGACGGCGAGTTTTCGTTCTCGCGCGTGGTGCACTGAAGCTCGTTGCCGGGGCTGCTTGCGGCGCCGGGCTGCAGCGCTTCAGGGCGGCGGCGCGATACGGTCCAGGTCTGCGCGGGCTTGCGACGGCGTGGTCTGATCGGCCAGCAGCACCAGATGCACGGCCACGCCGGTGTGGCCGCTGATGTGGCGCAGCAGCAGGTGGTGCGCGCCGGTGGTGATGACGGCCTCGGGCTGCGCGGCGTCCAGACCCAGCGCCCGCGCCGCGATGTGCATTTGCGCCAGCAAGGTCGCACCCTGCTGCGCCAGGCGCGCGGCGTTGGCCGCCGAGCTGTCGTGAGCCAGTGCATGCAGGGTATGGGTGTCGAAGACGCAGCAAGCCACCAGGCCCTTGATGCCGCCGCAGCGGTCGGCAAACATTTGCCATGCTGGGGCGGCCGGCGCCGCCAGGGTGCCGGCCAGGGTGGGGTGGTGGCTGCTTGTCGCCGGCGGCGGGCGTGCGATGGTTGGGCCCAGGCCCATGGGCACGGTGAGTGCTTCGGTGGCGGGTACGGCGGGTCGGGGCAAGGCGCGTTCCAGCACGGTGTGCATGGTCCGTGCGCCGGGGCCCTGGCCATGGCTGCGATTCCAGGCCCCGCCCACATAAGCCCAGGCCTGCTTGGGTTTGGACGCGCTGGGCGTCACGTGGATCTGCACACCGCTGGTGCTGGCCAACCAGGCTGCCTGCGCGGCCAGCGCAGTGCTGGAGCCCACCGGCACCATCAGCAGTTCGCGGTTGGGCCAGGGGCCGCGGAGCAGCGCGTCATGCAAGGGCGTCAGGGCCGCGGTCAGCGCATGGGGTGGCAGCTCGCCCACCATCAGCACACCCAGTCGGCTGCAGGCCAGCAGCAGCGGCGCCAGGCTTTGCCGGGTGCGGCTGTCGGCTTCGATGTCGGTGGAGTACACACGCACGCGGCTGCCGTCGGACAAGACCACCTCGACAAACTGCAGCACCGCCAACGCCATGCCATGGCCCTGGCGGCGCACCGTGAGCCTTTGCACCGGCGCGGCCGAGGCGCTGGCCAGGCTGCTCAGCAGGCGCAGCGTGGCGCGGGTGCCGATGTCGTGCAGCGCGATGAATTCGCTGGTGTGCTGCTGGAATTCGCCTTGCAGGGCCGACGCCACGTCGCCGCTGACGAACAGCTCGACCTGGTCGTCGGCAATGCGCCTGCCCACGTCGTGCCGGCCCTGGCCGAGGTAGGTGTCGCGGTCGGTCACCAGCTGCGTCGCCGGGGATTCCAGCTCGGCGCGGCGGTCGGCGTCGTCATCGCGGCTCATGGGGTCCTCCTGCAGGGGGCACTGCACTGGCATTTCATCACAGGACGCGGCCGGCGGCCCGGCTGCGGCCCGGGGCGTCGGTCGCGTCCGTAGAATGAAGACGCCCCATGCCGCCCGGGCAAGCCGGGTGTTCGTCGACGAACGCGCGCTCCATGCCTGAACAAATCAACACGTCCGCTGCCGTCCCGGTGGTGGTCATAGGCGCCGGTCTGGCGGGCCTGACGGTGGCCTTGCAGCTGGCCCAGACGCGGCCCGTGGTGGTGCTGGCCAAGCGCAGCCTGGCCGAGGGCGCCACGGCCTGGGCCCAGGGCGGCATCGTGGGCGTGCTGGGTGCCGACGACAGCATCGAGTCGCACGTTCACGACACGCAGGACGCAGGCGCTGGCCTCGTCGACGAGCAGACGGCGCGCTTCATCGCCACCCACAGCGCGGCGGCAGTGGAGTGGCTGGTGCAGTGTGGCGTGCCGTTCTCGGGCGACCCCGCCGGCCCGCTGGGCCTGCACCTGACGCGCGAGGGCGGGCATGCGGTGCGGCGCATCGCGCATGCCGCCGACGCCACCGGCAAGGCCATCCTGGACACCTTGCTGGCCCGCGCGCTGCGCCACCCCAACATCACGCTGCGCGAACGCTGGGTGGCGGTGGACGTGATCACCTCGCGCCACCTGGGCAGCGACGAAACCCCGCGCTGCTACGGCGTGTATGCGCTGGACATGGACAGCCGCCGTGTGCAGACCCTGCCGGCCGCTGCCGTGGTGCTGGCCACTGGCGGCGTGGGCAAGGTCTACCGCTATACCAGCAACCCCGACACGGCCACCGGCGACGGCATCGCCATGGCCTGGCGCGCGGGCTGCCGGGTCGGCAATATGGAATTCATCCAGTTCCACCCGACCTGCCTGTACCACCCGCAAGAGCGCAGCCTGCTGATCACCGAG
>JANOLY010000061.1:0-1690 GCA_031420055.1 Burkholderiales bacterium
AGCGCAGCTACCTGACGGTGGCGATCGGCTGCACCGGCGGCCAGCACCGCTCGGTCTATTTCGCCCAGGCGCTGGCGCGGCGTTTTCGCGACCGCGCCGGGACGCTGGTGCGGCACCGCGAGCTCGACGCGCGTGACTGACGGACGACGTAACCGCCAGACGCAACTGCCAGACGCCACCGCCAGACGCCAAAGCCCGACACCCGAGCCCGTCATTGAACCTATTTTCCTCAGTTGACCGATTCCAACTTGACGCAAACGTAGACTTGGCGCGGGTTTCGGATCGACACGAGGGGGCACCCGATGGGTGAGCACAAAGTGGCGCCGGTCAAGGCGATGAACGCGGTGGCCGGGGCGTGCCAGGAAACCATCAACGAGATGGTCCAAGCCGCCGACCAAGCCATGCGGGTGCAGACCCCGGGGGGCGTGTTCTCGGTGCGCTGGGACCAGCGAGGCAGTGCCACGGCACTGGGTCAACTGGCCTTCTTTGCCGAGTACCTGGAGGCCACCGGAGTGTTCGAGGGCTGGCTCGAGAGCTGCCCGTTGAGCTACACCAGCCCGAACGCGCCCGAGCTGGTCGACGTGCTGGGCACGTGGATGCTGTCGATCCTGGACGGGCATTGCCGCTACGCCCATGTGGGCGCACTGCGCGGCGATGGCGTGGCCCCCAGCATCCTGGGGATGAAGAAGATCATCGGCGACGACAGCTTGCGTCGCGCCCTCAGCGCCATCGCCCCGGCGCCCGATGCCAAGCACACCGCCGAGCAGCGCGCGGCGCAACAAGCCCAGCTTGCGCGTTCGACGCAGTGGATGCAGGAGCAGCTCGAGCACAGCATCGCGCAGGCCACCGAGACGGCGTGGATACTGGATTGCGACACCACCATCAAGGTGCTGTACGGCAAGCAAGACGGCGCCGTGGTCAGCTACAACCCACACAAGCGCGGGCGGCCCAGCCATGCCATCCACACCTACTGGATCGGCAACCTGCGCATGGTGCTGGATGCGCAGCTCGAGCCTGGCAACCGGCACAGCCCCTTGCATGCGCGGCCCGGGCTGTTGGCCCTGCTGGAGGGCATGCCCCAGCAACAGCGCCCCAAGCTGGTTCGAGGCGACTGCGCCTTTGGCAGCGAAGGCGAGATGAGCGCGCTGGAGGCCATCGGCCAGCCCTACCTGTTCAAGCTGCGCCAAAGCGCGGGCGTCAAGAAGTTGGTGCAGCGGCAATGGACGCGGCGCGACTGGTGCGACGTCGGGCAAGGCTGGCAGGCCTGCGAGGACACGCTGCTTCTCATGGGCTGGAGCCAGCGTCGGCGCGTCATCGTGATGCGCCGCGTGCGCAAGGCCGAACTGGTGATCGAGGCCAAGCGCGGCGGGCGCAGAGGCAAAGACCAAGTACAGGCCGAGCTGCACTTCATCGACGAGAACGAGCCGGTCAAGAGCTGGGAGTACGCGGTGTTGGTATGCAACGCGCACTACGAATTGCAAAACATCGGCCAGCTCTACCGGGACCGCGCTGACTGCGAGAACGGCTTCGACGAGATCAAGAACCAGTGGGGCTGGGGTGGCTACAGCACGCACGATATCGAGCGCTGCGCGCTCAGTGCGCGGGCCGTGGCGTTGGTCTACAACTGGTGGAGTTGGTACGTGCGGCTGGCTCATCCCAAGACCCGCCTGGAAGCCATCACGAGCCGGCC
>JANOLY010000062.1:0-2425 GCA_031420055.1 Burkholderiales bacterium
GTCCTTGCCGCCCGAACTGCAGACCAGCCTGCCGAGCATCGAACAGATCGAGCGCGAGTTGGGGGGCTCCACATCATTGGACGACGACACGCCATGACACATCCCGGCAACCCCACCAATGCCTACACCGTGCCGTCGGTGTCGATCATCACCGCGCGCACCGGAGCTTCCGCCAAGGCCAACGCGCTGGGCATGCGTGCCATGCAAGAGCGCGCCTATGCCAAGCGCGGCGAGCGGTACCTGTTGATCAAGTCGCCACCGGCTTCGGGCAAGTCGCGTGCGCTGATGTTCATTGCGCTGGACAAGCTGCACAGCCAGGGCCTGAAGCAGGCCATCGTGGTGGTGCCCGAGCGCTCCATCGGCGGCAGCTTTGCCGATGAACCCTTGCGCCAGCACGGGTTCGCGTGGGACTGGACGGTGGCACCGCAGTGGAACCTGTGCAACGCGCCGGGCGTGGACGAGCCTCGCGTGGCCCGATCCAAAGTGGAGGCGGTGCGCCAGTTTCTGAGCAGCAGCGACAAGGCGCTGGTCTGCACCCACGCCACGTTCCGCTTCGCGGTGGACGAGTTGGGGCTGGCGGCGTTCGACCAGCGCCTGATCGCCATCGACGAGTTCCACCATGTCTCCAGCAACCCGGGCAACGTGTTGGGCAGCCAGCTGGGCGCGCTGATCGCACGCGACAAAGTGCACCTGCTGGCGATGACGGGCTCGTACTTCCGGGGTGACAGCGCGGCGGTGCTGAGCCCGGCGGACGAGGCGCGCTTCGAGACTGTCACCTACACCTACTACCAGCAGTTGAACGGCTACCGCTGGCTCAAGTCATTGGACATCGGCTACTTCTTCTACACCCGCAGCTACGTGGACGCCGTGGCCAAGGTGCTGGACCCGGCGCTCAAGACCATCGTCCACATCCCCAGTGTCAATTCGCGCGAGAGCCTGCAAGACAAGGAGCGCGAAGTGAACGAGATCATGCACGCGCTGGGCGAGTGGAAGGGCATCGATCCGGCCACCGGCTTTCATCAGATTCGAAGCCAGGACGGCCGCACGCTGAAGGTGGCCGACCTGGTGGACGACAGCGACCCGTCCAGACGCTCCCGCGTGCTGGCGGCGCTGAAGGACCCGGCGCACAAGGGCAACCGCGACCATGTGGACGTCATCATCGCGCTGGGCATGGCCAAGGAAGGCTTCGACTGGATCTGGTGCGAACACGCACTGACCATTGGCTACCGCAGCAGCCTGACCGAGATCGTGCAGATCATCGGCCGTGCCACTCGGGATGCGCCTGGCAAGGAGAGGGCACGCTTCACCAACCTGATTGCCGAACCCACGGCCGAGCAGTCTGCCGTGGCCGAGGCGGTGAACGACATGCTCAAGGCCATTTCCGCCAGCCTGTTGATGGAGCAGGTGCTGGCACCGCGTTACGTGTTCACGCCGAAGGACACCGGGCCGAAGGACGGCTTCGACTACGGCGAGGCAGGCTACAAGGCCGGCGGCCACAACCTCGGGGTGAACCAGCACACCGGCCAGGTTCATGTAGAAGTCAACGGGCTGGCCATGCCCAGCCCCGACGCCACGCGCATCTGCAAGGAGGACCTGAACGAGGTCATCACCAGCTTCTTGCAGGACAAGACCGTGTTGGAGCGTGGCCTGTTCGACCGAGAAGGCACCTTGCCCGAAGAGCTGACCCAGTTGCGCATGGGCAAGATCGTGCGCGAGCGCTACCCGGACCTGAGCGAGGCCGATCAAGAGGCCGTCCGGCAACACGCCGTGGCCGCCATGAACATCACCCAGCAGGCCAAACTGGCCTTGGCCCAGGCCGATGCCAACGGCTCAACCCAAGGCAGCACCGCCTTGCTGGACGGGGTGCGCAAGTTCGTCAATGTGCGCGACCTGGACATCGACCTGATCGACCGCATCAACCCTTTCGATGCCGCCTACGCGGTGCTGGCAAAGGCGATGGATGAAAAATCGCTGCGCCAGGTGCAGGCCAGCATTGCCGCCAAGAAGGTCAACATTTCGCGCGAAGACGCGGTTGACCTTGCCCATCGCGCTCGAACCTTCAAGAAGGAGCGCGGCCGCCTGCCAGACATCAATACTGCTGATGCATGGGAAAAGCGCATGGCCGAGGGAGTAGCCGCTTTCGCGCGTTACAAGGCCCAGGAGTTGGCGGCCAAACAGAGCGAGGCAAACAATGGCTGAAATTGACGAAGACGAACTGCTGGCTGATCTCGGCATTGAAGTTGCCCCGCTCAAGGCCGGCAGCCGGACCCCGCGCGAGGAGCGGATCATCTCGGGCTTCGAGGACATCCTGCGCTTCCATCAGGCCCACGGCCGCGCCCCGCTGCATGGCCAGGGCCGTGACATCTTCGAGCGCCTGTACGCTGTGCGCCTGGACCAGTTGCGCAATTTGCCCGAAGCGCACACC
>JANOLY010000063.1:0-3246 GCA_031420055.1 Burkholderiales bacterium
CGGCGCGATGAGCGACATCGAAGGCGGCCCGGCGCCCAGGCTGGCGCACCGCTTCTATCACGTGCCGGCCAGCAATACCGCTGTCGGTCATTTGATCCTGAGAACCATCCATGACCATCAAGGTGGCGCTGGCCGGCGCCGGCGCCTTCGGCACCAAGCACCTGGACGGCATCAAGCTGATAGACGGCGTGGAGGTCATCTCGCTGGTCGGCCGCGAGCTGCCCAAGACGCAGGAGATCGCCGCCAAGTACGGCATTGCACATGCCACCACCGACCTGGCCGACAGCCTGGCCATCAAGGAAGTGGACGCCGTCATCCTGTGCACGCCCACGCAGATGCACGCCGCGCAGGCCATCGCCTGCATGCAGGCGGGCAAGCATGTGCAGGTGGAGATTCCGCTGGCCGACAGCCTGGCCGGCGCGCAGGCCGTGCTTGACTTGCAAAAACAAACCGGGCTGGTCGCCATGTGCGGCCACACGCGGCGCTTCAACCCCAGCCACCAATGGGTGCGCCAGCGCATCGTGGGTGGCGAGTTCCGCATCCAGCAGATGGACGTGCAGACCTACTTCTTCCGCCGCAGCAACATGAACGCGCTGGGCCAGGCGCGCAGCTGGACCGACCACCTGCTGTGGCACCACGCGGCGCACACGGTGGACCTGTTCGCGTACCAGGTGCAAAGCCCCATCGTCGCCGCGAACGCGATACAAGGGCCCATCCACCCCACGCTGGGCATTGCCATGGACATGAGCATCCAGCTCAAGGCGGCCAACGGCGCCATCTGCACGCTGTCCCTGAGCTTCAACAACGACGGGCCGCTGGGCACCTTCTTTCGCTACATCGGCGATACGGGTACCTACCTGGCGTCCTACGACGACCTGTTCGACGGCAAGAACAACAAGATCGACGTGAGCGGCGCGGCCGTGTCGATGAACGGCATCGAGTTGCAAGACCGCGAGTTCTTCGCCGCCATCCGCGAAGGCCGCGAACCCAACGCCAGCCTGGCGCAGGTGTTGCCTTGTTATGAGGTGCTGCAGGGGTTGGAGCATCAACTGGCTCTGCCATGACCAACGCCCGCCGCATCGGCCCCTTCAACGTCGCCCCCATCGGCCTGGGCTGCATGAACCTGAGCCATGCCTACGGCACGCCGCCTGCGGCTGAGGATGCCGAGCGGCTGCTGCTGACGGCGCTGGATGCGGGCGTGACGCTGTTCGACACTGCTGCGCTGTATGGCTTTGGCGCCAACGAAACTCTGGTCGGGCGGGTACTCAAACCCCACCGCGGCAAGATCACGCTGGCCAGCAAGGGCGGCATGACGGGCCAGCCGGTGGGGCCGGGCGGGGCGCTGCAGCGTGTCATCGACGGCCGGCCCGAGGCCATCAGGCGCGACTGCGAAGACAGCCTGCGCCGGCTGCAAACGGATGCGATCGACCTGTACTACTTGCACCGCTGGTGCAAGTCGGGGCCGGGGGCGGTGCCCATCGAAGACAGCGTGGGCGAGATGTCGCGCTTGCTCGAAGAAGGCAAGGTGCGCGCCCTGGGCTTGAGCGAGGTGAGTGCCGCCACGCTGCGCCGCGCGCACGCCGTGCACGCCATTGCCGCCGTGCAAAGCGAATACTCGCCCTGGAGCCGCGAGGCCGAGATCGCCGTGCTGCAAGCCTGCCGCGACATCGGCGCGGCCTATGTCGCCTTCAGCCCCGTGGGCCGCGCCGCGCTGACCGGCACGCTGCGCGACGTGAGCGGGCTCGACGCCAAGGACATCCGCCGCAGCATGCCGCGTTTTGCCCCGGCTGCCTTTGCTGCCAACCTCGGCCTGCTGGCGCGCTACGAAGCGCTGGCCGCCGCGGCCCACTGCACACCCGCGCAACTGGCCCTGGCCTGGCTGCTGGCGCGCGGCCAGCACGTGGTGCCCATTCCCGGCACCACCCACCTGGCGCATCTGCAAGAGAACCTGGGCGCCGCAGCGATCATGCTGTCGGCTGCGCTGGTGGCCCAGGTGGACGCCTTGATGCAGCCCCAGGCCGTGACCGGCGCGCGCTACAGCGCGCAAAGCCAGTCCGAGGTCGATACCGAGCAGTTCGCCGCGGTGGCCTAACGCGCAGGCTGGCGGGGTCTGCTGGCGCTGCCACGGTCGGCCGTGGCCGTCTGGCGCGGTGACGTGCTTGGCGCGCTTGATGAAGTCAAAGCCGCTGCTCGCGCCACAGGCCCAGCTTTTCTTGCGCAACCCGGTCTGAATAGCTGAACAGCACCAGCTCGCTCGTGGCATGCAGCGTGTAGGCCATCCAGCCCGGCACCACTAGCACGTCATGCTCATCCAGCGTGAAGTGCTGCGCGCCCACGCGCAGCTCGCCGCGGCCTTCAACGACGACAAACACCACGCTGTCGGTCGAGCGGTAGGGCTGGGTCTGCCAGCCTTGCGGCAGCAGGCGCACCATCGTGGCCATGGTGGGCATGGCCCAGCCGCCGTCCACCGGGTTCACGTAGCGCATCAGGTGGCCGTGGTGGTCATCGGGCGCGCCGGCCTGGCCCAGGGCGTGCAGCGCATCGCGCGTGCGCTCGTAGGGGTAGTTGAAGACCGGTGAATTCAGCGAGCCGTGCCGGTAGCCGACTGGCAGCAGACCCTGGCCGTAGCGCGCCAGCGCGTCGCCGGTGGGGCGGGTGACGGCAGCCAGGCCGTCGCCATGGTCTTCGCGAAAGGTGCTGCCGAAGAAGTGGGTGATGGGGATGTCCAGCCCGTCCAGCCAGACCATGGGTGCAGCCGAGTCGTTGCCGTGGTGGTGCCAGGTCCAGCCCGGGGTGATGACGAAGTCGCCCGGCTGCATCAGGGTCTGCTCGCCATCCACCGCGGTGTAGGCGCCGCTGCCTTCGATGATGAAACGCAGTGCGCTTTGCGTGTGGCGGTGCGCGGGGGCCACTTCGCCGGGCAGGATCAACTGCAGGCCGGCGTACAGCGTCTGCGTGATCTGCGAGCTGCCCTTCAGGCCCGGGTTCTCCAGGATCAGCACGCGGCGCTCGGCCTCTTCGGCGCTGATCTGGCGGCCCGACTCCAGCACATGCGGGCGCACCTGGGCATAGGCCCAGCGGTGCGCCACGCCCACCGGCGTGGGCACGGCGGGCACCAGGCTCTTCAGCCGTGTCCACAGCGGTGCCAGGTGCTCGTGCTCAGCCTGGGCGTAGAAGGCTTGGCGCTGTTGTTCGATGGCGGCCAGGCCTTCGGGGGGCGTCGGGTGGTTCATGCCGGGTCTTTCG
>JANOLY010000064.1:0-25321 GCA_031420055.1 Burkholderiales bacterium
GCCATGCTGACGCGGCTGCAACAGACCGTCATCAACAACGGCAACGTGTTTGAAGTGCTGATGGACGCCGTGCGCTGCTGCAGCCTGGGCCAGATCACGAACGCGCTGTTCGAGGTGGGTGGGCAGTACCGGCGCAGCATGCAGGGGCGGGCGGCGCCGATTGCCCGTCTCACCCGCTTGTGAACTCCCGCCTGTGACCCCCGCCATGCCAAGCGCCGCCGCCATCACCGACCCCCGCGCCGCACCCCCCGTGGTGAGTTTTGCGCAAGCTTTGCGCTTCTGGCTCAAGCTGGGCTTCATCAGCTTCGGGGGCCCGGCCGGGCAGATCGCGATCATGCATGCCGAGCTGGTCGAGCGCCGGCGCTGGATCAGCGAGAAGCGGTTTCTGCATGCACTGAACTACTGCATGCTGCTGCCGGGCCCGGAGGCGCAGCAGCTGGCCACCTACATCGGCTGGCTGATGCACCGCACCTGGGGCGGCATCGTGGCCGGTGCGCTGTTCGTGCTGCCCTCGCTGTTCATCCTGATCGCGCTGTCGTGGGTCTATCTGCGCTTTGGCGACGTCCCGGCCGTGGCCGGCATCTTTTACGGCATCAAGCCCGCCGTCACGGCGCTGGTGCTGCATGCTGCGCACCGCATCGGTACGCGGGCGCTCAAGAACCGCTGGATGTGGGGCATCGCGGCAGCGTCCTTTGTGGCCATCTTCGTTTTGGACACCCCGTTCCCGGCCATCGTGCTGGCAGCGGGCTTGATCGGCCACTTCGGCGCGCGGCGCTGGCCCGACGTGTTTGCCCTCGGCGGCGGGCACGGCCAGGCCGTGCAGCACTACGGGCCGGCGCTGATCGACGACGACACGCCGGTGGCCGCCCACGCACGCTTCTCGCGCAGGCACTTGCTGAAGGTGCTGGCGGTGGGCCTGGGGCTGTGGGGGCTGGCCATGGCGGCGCTGCTTGCCACCAGCGGTCTGCAAGGCACCCTGACCCAGATGGGCTGGTTCTTCACCAAGGCCGCGCTGCTGACTATCGGTGGCGCCTATGCCGTGCTGCCCTACGTGTACCAGGGTGCGGTCGAAACCCACCAGTGGCTCAGCGGCCCGCAGATGATCGACGGCCTGGCCTTGGGCGAGTCCACGCCGGGCCCCTTGATCATGGTGGTGGCTTTCGTCGGTTTCGTGGGCGGCTGGCTCAAGCAGCCGCTGGGCCCGGACGCCTTGTTCCTGGGCGCTGCGCTGGCCGCCGCGGTGGTGACCTTCTTCACCTTCTTGCCGTCGTTCATCTTCATCCTGGCCGGCGGCCCGGTGGTCGAAGCCACCCACGGCAAGCTGGGCTACACCGCGCCGCTGTCGGCCATCACCGCGGCTGTGGTCGGGGTGATCCTCAATCTGGCGATGTTCTTCGCCTACCACGTGCTGTGGCCGCAGGGATTCGGCGGGCGCTTTGACGCACTCTCGGCCGCCATCGCGGTGGTCGCCGCCGTGGCCCTGTTTCGTTTCAAGGTCGGTGTCTTGCCGCTGCTGGGTGCCTGCGCGGCGTTCGGGCTGGCGGTGAGCTTGTTGCCCACGCTGCTGCGCTGAAGGACCTGTTCATGCACACCCCCACGGTCGCGCTGCTCTACCCTGGTGACCGCGCAGCGCGCGATGCCGCCGACCCGGCAGACAGCCGTTTCGCCACCTTGTTCGCGGCCCTGGCGGCGGCCGGCGTGCAAGCCGAGCCTGCTGTCTGGCATGACGACTTTGCCGACGAGGTTGCGGCCCAGTTGCAGCATGTGCAGGGCGTGCTGGTCTGGTGCAATCCCATCGAAGGCGGGCACCGACGCGACCGGCTCGACGCCGTGCTGCGTGGCGCAGCCCATGCGGGCGTGTGGGTGAGCACGCACCCGGACACCATCCTGCGGCTGGGCACCAAGGATGTGTTGTTCGACACACGCGACCTGCCTTTCGGCAGCGACGTGCACCGCGTGCACAGCCTGGATCAGCTGGCTGCCGAACTGCCCGCCCGGCTGCAGCGCGGTGCGCGCGTGCTCAAGCAGCACCGCGGGCACAGCGGCATCGGCGTGTGGCGGGTTGAATCGGCGGGCGGCCCCGCCAAGCCGGGGCTGCTGAAGGTGCTGCACGCACAGCGCGGCAGCCTGCAAGAGCTGGTCGACATGCCCGGCCTGCTGCAACGCATGGCGCCGTACTTCGAGCCAGCCCAGGGCGGCCACCTGATCGACCAGGCCTGGCAGCCGCGCCTGGCCGACGGCATGGTGCGCGCCTACCTGGTCGAAGGCCGCGTGACGGGCTTCGGCCACCAGGCCATCAACGCCTTGCACCCGACGCAGCCACAGCCCGGGCCGCGCCTGTACCACGGGCCGGACGAGCCGCAGTTTCAGGCGCTGCGCCAGCAACTGGAGTGCGGCTGGGTTGCGCAGTTGCGTGAGTGTGTTGGCCTGGCACCTGAGCAGTTGCCGCTGCTGTGGGACATGGACTTCATGTATGGCGAGCCCGCGACCGACGGCACACCTCGCTTCGTGCTGTGCGAAGTCAACGTCAGCAGCGTGTCGCCGTTTCCACCTTCGTGCATTGCGCCGCTGGTGGCTGCCGTGAAGTTGCGGCTTGATGGGTGTTGACGTTGGAAAAGGGGACGGTCCCCTATATCTCCGTAGCTCAGCGCTGGCATCGGACAGCCGCCCCGGACGAAAAGGGGACGGTCCGCTATATCTGGACGGCCGATCAGGCGGCGGCGAACGGCGACACGCACTTCACGCCCAGCAGCCGGGGCGCAGAAGGCAGGTCTTCGGTGAAGAGTTGCTTCACACCATGCTCGGCGCACACGGCGATGATCAATGCGTCCCAGTACGGGACCTGCTTGTCGGCCACCAGCTTCAACGCTGCGGTGTGCGCCAGCACGCTGCTGCCCAGCGGCGGCATCACGGCGCAGAAAGCCTGCACGGCGGACTGCGCTGCTTTGCGGGTCATGAGTTGGCGGCGTGTCATTACGGCGAAGAACTCGCCATACACCTGTGCTGCGATGGGCCAGCCGGCCTGGGTGGCGCTTTGCAGCAGATCGCGCGCAAGTTTCTCCCGGTGACCTTCAGACGGGCTGACGGCATAGACCAGGATGTTGGTGTCCAAGGAATTCAATCTTCGTAGGCCTGTGAGCGAACGAACTTGCCCTTGAATGGCTTGGTGCTGCGCACGGCCAGCGCGCGCTGAACGAGCAGCTCTTGGTCGGCGTTGCGCTGGACAGGCTCGGCGCGCACCAGCTTCAGCGACGCCCGGCCGCGCCGCGTGATGATGACTTCGGTGCCGGCATCCACCATCGCTGCGTAATGGGTGAAGTTGTGGACAGCGTCGCGCGCGGTGGTCGAGAGTGTGCGTTCAGCCATGTTGCCCTTTCGGTTGCGGATGGCGGTTGCGAATGTATCACCACAGGTGTTGCATCAGCCGCCGCGTGCCGTTGATGGCGATTGCCAGGACAAAAGAGACAAAAAAGGGGACGGTCCCCTATATCTTCCGGGCTGCTACTCAGTCGCTGAACCCGGCCTCGCGCTGTGCTCGCAGTGCCGCCACACGCACTTCGTCTGCGACAGGGTTGTAGCGATAGCGGGCTACATAGCCGCGTGTGCCCTGCCCGATGACCAGTTCCCGAAGACCGTCACCCACTGGGCGGCCCATGAGCGGATGGCGCTTGGGCAGCAACAAGGCGTCAAGGATCTCGGCAATCCTGGCGCTGATGCCGTCGACTTGATGGACTTGCAGGTGGTCGGTGATGCGCGCAATGTCGTCTTCGAATCGCGCAGCAAAGACCAGCCGTGTCATGTCGCCTTGGCTTTGCGCGCCGACCTGGGCTTGCGCACCGTCGGGCGAGGCGGGTTCTCTCCCGCGGCAAGTGCCAATGCGTAGCGGCGTAGGTCCTCGAACTCGATGTACTCGCCTGTGCGGTCCATGTGTTCCAGGCGCTGCAGCGCTTGGGCATGGAACTCCCGTTGCAGCGCCATGCCCTCTGTGGCTTCGTCCAGCGTCTTGACCATGAAGGCGTGCGCGGAGTTGCCGGCCTGCGCCGCAAGCGACTCGATGCGGGCCTTCAGGTCCTCAGGCAGGCGAAGGGTGGTGGTGCTCATGGCCGGGCTCCGATCTTGCAATGAAGCCAATGTAGCACGTTTGTGCTACCGCACGCTACCGCGCGCTACTGCCGCGTGCCCTTGATGACGAATGGCAGGGCGCCGGTGGCATGAGGGGTCAGGCAATGACCCCGTCGTGTTGCAAGCGCTCGATGTCTGCGGCGCTGTAGCCCAACTCGGCGAGCAGCGCCACGCCATGCTCGCCCAACCCAGGCGGGCCGGCGCGCACCTGCAGGCGTTCGCCGTCCATGGCCAGCGGCAGCAGCGCGGTGCGCGTTTGCAGCTCGCGGCCAGCGCCACTGGCGTCGGCGGGTATGTTCATGGGGGCCAGGCCGCCGGTGGCCAGCAGGTGGGGGTCGTCGAAGAGGTCTTGCGGCCGTGTGATGGGTGCATAGGGCAGGCCCACGGCTTCGAAGCGCCGGCTGAGTTCTTGCGCGCTGAACGGCGCCAGGCGTTCGCGCAAGATGGGTATCAGCCACTCGCGCGACTGCACGCGCTGGTTGTTGGTGGTCAAGCGCGCATCGGCCTTGAGGTCGTCGAAACCGAACTCGGCGCAGAACACGGCCCATTGCGTGTCGCTCACCGCGGCCAGGAAAATCTGCTCGCCGCCCTGCACGGTGAACACGTCGTACACGCCCCAGGCGCTGATGCGGCTGGGCATGGGGGCGGCGGCCTTGCCGGTCACAGCGAACTGCATCATGTGCTGGGCCACCAGGAAGACGTTGTTCTCGAACAGCGCGCTTTGCACCTCGTGGCCGCGGCCGGTGCCGGTTTTGGCGTTGTCGCGCTGCTGCAGCGCGGCCAGCGCGCCGATGGCGCCAAACATGCCGCCCATGATGTCGTTGACGCTGCTGCCCGCGCGCAGCGGCCGGCCTTCGGGGCCGGTCATGTAGGCCAGGCCGCCCATCATCTGCACCACTTCGTCCAGCGCCGTGCGGTGGTCGTAGGGTCCGGGCAAAAAGCCCTTGTGCGAAACGCAGATGAGCCGCGGGTTCAGCTTGCGCAAGGCCTCGGGGCCAAAGCCCAGTTTGTCCATGGTGCCGGTCTTGAAGTTCTCGCTGAAGATGTCGGCGTCGGCCACCAGCTTGAGCACGATCTCGCGGCCGCGCGCGTCGCGCACGTCGACAGCCAGGCTCTTCTTGTTGCGGTTGAACATGGCGAAGAAGCCCGCGCCACTGCCCAGCAGCTTGCGCGTGTTGTCGCCCGTCAAGGGTTCAATCTTGATGACCTCGGCACCCAGGTCGGCCAGGATCAGCCCGCAGGTCGGGCCCATCACCATGTGGGTGAACTCGACGACCTTGATGCCGGCCAGCGGCAGCGCTTCAGACATGTGGATTCCCTTGCACAAAGCCCTTGGGCAGACCGGCCAGTGGTGTCATGCCGTAGATCGGCTCGCCAGGCAGGCCGGCCTGCAGCGCGGCGCGTGCTTTGATGAGTTGTTGAATGTCCACGCCCGTGCGCAGGCCCATGGCTTCGAACATGAAAACCAGGTCTTCGGTGACGACGTTGCCCGACGCGCCCGGCGCATACGGGCAGCCGCCCAGCCCGCCTTGTGAACTGTCGAAGATGCGCACGCCCACGTCCCAGGCCGCCAGGCAGTTGGCCAGCCCCAGGCCGCGGGTGTTGTGCATGTGGGCTGCACCCGTCTTGCCGCCGATGGCTGCGAACACGCGCTTGAACAAACGCCGCACCTGCGCCGGGTTGGCCATGCCGGTGGTGTCGGACAGGCCGGATTCGTCTACACCCGCGTTGATGACCTGCTCGGCCATCCACACCACCTCGTCTTCGGGCACCGCGCCCTGGATCGTGCAGCCAAAGGCGGTGGAGATGCCGGCCTCGATCAACACCTGCGGCGCGCGTTCGTTGCGCAGGGCAACGATGCTGCGCACCTCGGCCAGCATGGCTTCTCGCGTCTTGCGCACATTGGCCAGCGAGTGCGCGGCGCTGGCCGAAACCGGAATCGTCAGCTTGTGCACGCCGGCCGCGATGGCCGCCTCGGCACCGCGCAGGTTGGGCACCAGGGCCATCACCGTCAAGCCGGGCAGGGTCAGCGCGTGGCGCACGACCTCGGCGGCGTCGGCCATCTGCGGCAGCAGCTTGGCGGGCACGAAAGACGCGACCTCGATTTCGCGCAGCCCGGCCGCGTGCAGGGCGTTGATCCAGGCCAGCTTGTGCGCCGTGGCCATGGTGACCTTTACGCTTTGCAGGCCATCGCGGGGGCCGACTTCGCTGATCAGCAGATCGGGTGCGGGGGTGTTGGGCATGGGCGGGGGTGTGGTCAGGGCAAGCGCTTGTACGGACGACTTGGAATTTAGCGCCTTAGCGACCCGGGTTTGCGAGCATGCCGGGGCCGTCAGCACCCGGCCGACGCGGCAACTGGCGCGCCATGCGCAAACGCTCACGGGCGCCGGGCCGGGTTGATCAGGCCCAGGACGCGCGCCGCGCCGCTCGTCAGCCGTGCACGCGACGGTCGACGTGGTGTTCGGCGCGGCGGTCCACGCCAGTGCGGCGTTCGCCCCAGGCGGTGGCCAGTTCCATGCGCTTGATCTCTTCGACCGCGCCTTCGTCGGCGC
Organism: Burkholderiales bacterium; assembly: GCA_031420055.1. Classification (GTDB taxonomy): domain Bacteria; phylum Pseudomonadota; class Gammaproteobacteria; order Burkholderiales; family Burkholderiaceae_C; genus Rubrivivax. The sequence goes on from JANOLY010000064.1 coordinate 6,675, forward strand.
CACCGGCCTTGCGTGCCTGGGCGCGCGCCAGGCGTTCCATGAGGCGCAGGTCGCGGTCGGTCAGCGTCAGCGCCGTGCTGGCCCACAGGTCGACGATCTCCAGCAGCGTCTCCAGCCGCATGGGCGCGGCCAGGCGGCGCGCACGCAAGGCCGCCAGGGTGCCACGCAGACGCGGGTCCACCTCACGCACGACTTGTTCGATGGCGTTCTCGCCCGCGCCGTCGTCGACCACCACGTCGACCAGCCCGCGGTAGTGCAGTTCCTCGGCGCTGTACAAGCGGCCCGACAGGATCATCTCGTTGGCCACGGCAAAGCCGGCCCGGCGCACGGTGAAGTCCCAGCCGCCCATGCCGGGGAACAGGTTGAACAGCACCTCGGGGAAGCCGGCCTGGGCGCTGCGCTCGAAGATCACCTTGTGAAACGGCAGCACCGATTCCAGCCCGCCGCCCAGCGTGTCGCCTTGCGACAGCACGGTGGTGTGCACGCCCAGGTCGGCGGCACCTTCCATCCACCACACCAGGTCCACGCACAGCCGCGCATACAGCTTCAGCGACTCCAGGTCGCGCGCCCGCACCAGCAGCACAAACAGCGCCAGGTCGCCACCGAAGTTGAAGACTCGCGGCACGTCGGAGGTCATCACAAAATGCCGCACCAGGCCCGGGTTGGCAGTGATGTCGTGCAGCATCTGGCGCAGCTCGCTCATCGCGGCCAGGCTGTAGCACTGGATGGGCCGCACGCAGGTGCGCACACGCAGCATCGAGTACTCCGAACTCCACTCCAGCCGTATCGTCTTGTAGGGGCGGCCCAGCAGTCCCGGCACGCCCACCGCAGCAGGGAGTTGGCTCACGCGCTGCGCATCGTCAAAGCGCTTCAACCAGGCGCGTGAATTGGTGGAAGTTCACCCGCACCGACTCGACCACCGCAGCGCGTGCCGCATCGCCCTTCACCTGGTTGAGCACCTGGCGCAAAGCCACCAAGTGTTGGGCGTCCAGGCTGGCGTGTGACGCGATGAAGGACACACCGGCGTCGCCTTCGAGCAGCAGTGACTCGCGAATCGCCGATGCAAACGGCCCGCCGTAGACCGAAGCGATGACCTCCAGCGTGTACATCATGCCCAGCACCGAACACGGGTGGCGGCGCTCGGCGGCCCAGTGGTTGTAGCCCACCAGGGCCAGCGTGTGCGGCGCGGCGCGGTGCGCGCGCGTGGCTTCGGGGGTCACGCCCACGGCCTGCAAGTCGTTCATCACCCATTGCTCGTGACCGGCTTCCTCAAACATGTGTTCGTACAGGAACAGGCGTACCGCGGTGAATTCGTCGTCCATCCTGCTGGCTGCCGAGGCACAGGCCGGGTTGAAGTGCCAGACGACGGAGTACAGCTCCAGCAGCAGCGCGCGGTAGCGCTCTACCGACATGCCGCGCGCAACGGCGTCGACCACGGCGGGGTGGGTCTCGAAGCCGCGGCGGTCCTCGTCAGTGAGTATCACCAGTTCGGCAAAAAATGGCAGCATGTCAGTAACTCCTGGGGTCACGGCCGTCCATGCGGTACGGACAAGACCATTCTGGCGCCGTCCCGGGCCATTCGGCTAGCGTTAACTCTGACAGGGTGGCTTTTACAATCTCCATGATGAACCCGTTGCCGCCGGCGGCTGCCCGCGACCCCGCCGGCCGCGATGGCCGCATCCACCGCATCCATCGAATCCAGGAACTGCCCGACGAACTGGTCAGCCAGATTGCTGCCGGCGAAGTGGTGGAGCGCCCGGCCTCGGTGGTGCGCGAGCTGGTCGACAACGCCCTGGACGCCGGCGCCACGCAGATCACCGTGCGGCTGCTGGCCGGCGGCGTGCGCAGCATCGTGGTCGAAGACGACGGCTGTGGCATCGAACCGGGTGACCTGGCGCTGGCCATCAAGCGCCACGCCACGAGCAAGATCGCCTCGCTGTCCGACCTGGAATCGGTCACCACCATGGGCTTTCGTGGCGAGGCGCTGGCCGCCGTGGCTTCGGTGTCCGAGCTCAGCCTGACCAGCCGCACGGCGGATGCCGCCCACGCCTGGAAGCTGCACGCCCGCAGCGGCGAGCTGCAAGCGGCCGCGCGCGCCCCGGGCAGCACGGTGGAGGTCGAAGAGTTGTTTTTCAGCACGCCGGCGCGGCGCAAGTTCCTCAAGACCGACGCCACCGAGCTGGCCCATGCCGTGGAGGCCGTGCGCCGGCACGCGCTGGCTCGCCCGGAGGTTGGATTCGCCGTGTGGCACGAAGGCCGCCTGGTGGCGCAGTGGCGTGCCGGCAACGAGACCACGCGCCTGGCCGATGTACTGGGCGCCGACTTCATGGCCGCCAGCCGGGCGCTGCAGGCCGAACGCGGCCCGCTGGCGCTGCACGGCCGCGCCGGCCAGCCCGAGGTGGCCCGCGCGCGGGCCGACATGCAGTACGTCTTCGTCAACGGCCGCTTCGTTCGCGACCGGCTGATTGCGCACGCCGTGCGTTCGGCCTATGAAGACCAGCTTCACGGCGCGCGCCAGCCGGCCTATGCGCTGTTCATCCGCATCGCGCCGGAATTGGTGGACGTGAACGTGCACCCGACCAAGATCGAGGTGCGCTTTCGCGACGGTCGCGCCGTGCACCAAGCGGTGCGCATGGCCGTCGAAGATGCTTTGGCGCTCAGCCGCGGCGCCACGCCCAACCCGCCAGCGGCCGACCCGGCGCCTGTCGTGCCGACGGCCTGGCAGCCCGGGCTGGCGCTGGCCGACGCGCCCTTGGTGGCGCGTGAACCGGCACCCCGCTGGCCCGGGCCTGAGGACGGGCCCTGGCGCACGCCCCAGGGCAGCGGTGGCCTGGCTGCATGGGCGGGGCTGCGGGATGCCCAGTCGCCCGCACAGATGCCTGCGCCAGGGACACCACAACCCCAGCCGCGCGAAGCCGTAGCCTGGCCGCTGGGCCGCGCCGTGGCGCAGATCGGCGGCGTGTACGTGCTGGCCGAGAACGAGCACGGCCTGGTGGTGGTGGACATGCACGCGGCGCATGAGCGCATCGTCTATGAGCGGCTCAAGCGCGACGCCCGCGGTGACGGCGCAGCCGCGTTGCCGGCGCAACCCTTGCTCATCCCCGTCAGCTTTGCCGCCACGGCCGCAGAGGTGGCCACCGCCGAAGCCGAGTCCCACACCTTGCACACCCTGGGCCTGGACGTGAGTGCCCTCACGGCCACCAGCCTGGTGGTGCGCAGCCGGCCCGCGGCCCTGCCCGACGCCGACCTGGCCGAGCTGACCCGATCTGTGCTGGCCGAACTCGGCAGCGCCGATGCCGGTGGCGCCAGCCGCGTGGTGCAGCGCGCCCGCGACGACATCCTGGCCACCATGGCCTGCCACGGCGCCGTGCGCGCCAACCGCCGGCTCAACATCGAAGAGATGAACGCGCTGCTGCGCGACATGGAACGCACCGAACGTGCCGACACCTGCAACCACGGCCGGCCCACATGGCGGCAGGTGACGATGAAGGAGCTGGACGCGCTGTTCCTGCGCGGGCGCTGAGCGGGCAGCCCGGCCGCCGGTTGGCACCGCGCCCAGGCGGCGGGTCAGTCCGCCGCCGGCTCGACCCGGCCTTGCCGGCTGCGCGCCAGCTTGCGGTAGGTGCTGCGGTCGGCGTGGTGGGCCAGGAACCACTGGCGCAGTTCCTCACGCATCGCCTGCGCCTGCGGCTCGCCGTGCGACAGCACCTGCAAGTTGCTGCGCCGCGCGGCGCGGTCGACGAAGAAGACCTGGGCGATCACGTCGCCACGCCGGATGTGCAGTTCACCCTGCACCGGCCGGCGCACGACCAGGTTCACGGGGTGCGCGTACCAGTCGGTTTCCACCAGCGCCACCAGCAGGTCCAGCGTTGCCGCGCGGTTGATAGGCGGGCCGAAGTGGCTGTCCACCCCGGCTGGCGTGCGCAGCACCCAGGGCAGGTGCAGCTTGAAGAAGCTCGCCTGGTCGGGTCGGTCCATGAAGCTGATGCCGGGCTGGCGCGGCCGCATTTCGAGCCGCCGGCCGGCTTCGTCGACAAAGGGCAGCGGGTCGGCATCAAAGGCGTTGCCGGCAAAGCGACTGGCGGCGTGGTCGATGACGTAGAACACACGCTCGTCACCCGCCGGGCGCGCGACATCGGGTGCGCTGAAGGCGCGCGCGCCCGGCGGCACCCGAGCCGGCGCGCACAGGCCGAAGTCGAACGGCGCCGGCACCAGCAGGCCCAGCGCGCAGGCGGCCGTGAAGGGCAGGCACTGTTCCTGCGCGCCGTAGCCGCGCGGCACTTCGTCGCGCGTGGAGGCCGGTGCGCGCACCGGCAGGGGCACGTCGGGCACCAGGGGCAGCAGCGTCAGGTCCATCGCTGCCCCTGGGCGTGCCTCAAGCCGCCAGCAACTGCCGCAGCACAAACGGCAGGATGCCGCCGTGCTTGTAGTAGTCGACCTCGATGGCGGTGTCGATGCGCAGCACCACGGCCATCTTGCGCACGCTGCCGTCGGCGGCGGTGATGACGAGTTGCGCGTCGGACAGCGGCTTCACGTCCTTGGCCAACACCACATCCACCGTCTCGTTGCCCTTCAGGCCCAGCGTTTCCCACGAGGTGCCGGGCTTGAACTGCAGCGGCAGCACGCCCATGCCGATGAGGTTGCTGCGGTGGATGCGCTCGAAGCTGCGCGCCACCACGGCCTTGATGCCCAGCAGCGCCGTGCCCTTGGCGGCCCAGTCGCGGCTGGAGCCGGTGCCGTACTCCTCACCGGCAAACACCACGGTGGGTACACCCGCGGCCACGTACTTCATGGCCGCGTCGTAGATGGCCATCTGTGCGTTGCCGGGTTGGTACAGCGTGTAGCCGCCCTCGACGCGCGAGCCGTCGGCCTGCGCCGGGATCATCAGGTTCTTCACGCGCACGTTGGCGAAAGTGCCGCGCATCATCACTTCATGGTTGCCGCGGCGCGCGCCGTAGCTGTTGAAGTCGGCCTTGAGCACGCCCTTCTCCAGCAGGTACTTGCCGGCGGGTGTGGTGTCCTTGAAGCTGCCGGCCGGGCTGATGTGGTCGGTGGTGATGCTGTCACCGAACAAGCCCATGATGCGCGCGCCCTTGACGCCGGTCTCCAGCGCCTTGGGCTCCATGGTGAAGTCGTTGAAGAAGGGCGGCTCGGCGATGTAGGTGCTGTCCGGCCAGGAGTAAACATTACCCTTGACGCCCTTGATACGCTCCCACAGCTTGCCCGGGTCGCTCTTGACCTTGGCGTAGTTGGCGCGGAAGGCCTTGCCGTTCATGGCGAACTTCATCAGCTTGTAGATCTCGTCGCTGCTGGGCCAGATGTCGCCCAGGAAGATGTCACGGCCCTTGTGGCCCTTGCCCACCGGCTCGGTCATGAGGTCGCGCATGACGTTGCCGGCAATCGCATAGGCCACCACCAGCGGCGGGCTGGCCAGGAAGTTGGCTTTCAGGTTGGGGTGGATGCGCGCTTCGAAGTTGCGGTTGCCCGACAGCACCGCGGCACACACCAGGTCGTTCTTGTTGATGGCTTCGTTGATCTCGGGTGTCAGATCACCGGCATTGCCGATGCAGGTGGTGCAGCCATAGGCCGCCACGCTGAAGCCGAGCTGTTCCAGGTAGGGCAGCAAGCCGGCTTTTTCCAGGTATTCGGTGACGATGCGCGAGCCCGGCGCCAGCGAGGTCTTCACGTGCTTCTTCACCTTCAGCCCGGCCAGCACCGCCTTCTTGGCCAGCAGGCCCGCGGCCAGCAACACGCCGGGGTTGCTGGTGTTGGTGCAGCTGGTGATAGCCGCAATCAGAACGTCGCCGTTGCGCAGTTCCAGCCCGGCGCTGGTCTTCACGGCCGGGGTCAGCTTCGCGGCCGGCTGGTTGAAACCGTTGTCGGCCGCACCCGCGCTGTAGAGCTGGGTGAACTTGGTTGCCACATTGCCCAGTTCGATGCGGTCTTGCGGCCGCTTGGGGCCGCTCAGGCTGGGTGTTACGGTGGACAGGTCGAGCTTCACAAGCTTGGTGTAGTCGATCTGGGCGGCGGTGGGCACGCCGAACATCTTTTGTGCCTTGAAGTAGGCCTCAAACGCTTCGATCTCGGCCTTGGTGCGGCCCGTGCCTTCGAAGTACTCGATGGTCTTTTCATCGACCGGGAAAAAGCCCATCGTGGCGCCGTACTCGGGGGCCATGTTGCCGATGGTGGCGCGGTCGGGCAGGCTCAGCGTGCGGGTGCCTTCGCCGCAGAATTCAACGAACTTGCCGACGACCTTTTCCTTGCGCAGGATCTCGGTCACGGTCAGCACCAGGTCGGTGGCGGTGACGCCTTCACGCAGCTTGCCGGTGAGCTCCATGCCCACCACGTCGGGCGTGAGGAAGTACACCGGCTGGCCCAGCATGCCGGCCTCGGCCTCGATGCCGCCCACGCCCCAGGCCACGACACCGATGCCGTTGATCATGGTGGTGTGGCTGTCGGTGCCGACCAGGCTGTCGGGGTAGTACACGGCGCTCGGCCCCTTGCCCGCCTTGTGTACGCCGCGCGCCAGGTATTCCAGGTTCACCTGGTGCACGATGCCAAAGCCCGGGGGCACCACGCCAAAGGTGTCGAAGGCGTCCATGCCCCACTTCATGAACTGGTAGCGCTCCTGGTTGCGGCTGAACTCCAGCTTCATGTTCAGGTCCAGCGACTTCTTGCTGCCGAAGTGGTCGATCATGATGCTGTGGTCAACCACCAGGTCCACCGGCACCAGGGGCTCGATGCTCTTCGGGTCGCGGCCCATCTTCTCGGCCACGTTGCGCATGGCAGCCAGGTCGGCCAGCAGCGGCACGCCAGTGAAGTCTTGCAGCACCACGCGGGCCACCACAAACGGAACTTCGTCCTGGCGTTCGGCCGTGGCACCCCACTGCGCGAGCTGCTTGACGTGTTCTGCCGTGACCTTCTTGCCGTCGCAGTTGCGCAGCACGCTTTCCAGCACGATGCGGATGCTGATGGGCAGCCGGCTCACGCCGGGAAAGGTCTTGGCCAGGGCGGGCAGCGAATAGAACTGGCCCTCCTTGCCCGAAGCGGTGGTGAAGGTCTTGAGCGTTTTGGCGTAGGCGTGGGGCATGGTGGGTGGCTGGTGGGTGTTGGGGGGGTGAACGGGGTGGAAGTTCAGTCAGGAGACTTTGGGGATGATGACCTTGAGGCCCTTGAAGTAGTCGCGGAAAAAACCGCCGTCGCGCGTGAGCAGGCCCTGGCATTGCAGCAGGGCGTGCGCGCCGATCAGGAAATCAGGAATGGTTCGTGAAGGGTAGCCAAGACCGGGCGGCGGGACCCGACGTTGCCGGTAGCGGCGCTGCATTTCGCCGGCTCGGACCGCAGCGCGCAACTCCAGCGGGGAAAAATCGATGCCCATGTCTTCCATGACATCGATGATGAGTGCGCTGCTGCCCAGCCCCGCAACCACCTCCGCCACGGCCACCTCGCAGGCCACCACCGGGCCCTGCGACAGCGCCAGTCGCAGTGCATCGGCAGCGGCCAGGCTCGCGTTGGGGGTGTCGCCAATCAAGTCAATCAGCACGTTGCTGTCAACGGCAATCACGCATCGTCCTCTGCGGGCGGGTAGGGGTCGCCGGGTGCCCGGCCTCGCAACTCGCGCATGATGTCGTCGGTGGTCACGCCCGGCGGCAGCGGCACACGGCCACGGGCGCGCGAGATGGCGTCGTCCACGTCCTTGCGCAGCACGATGCGGCCGCCTTCGAGTTCAACCCGCAGCTTGGTGCCCTTGCTCAGACCCAGCGCGTCGCGCACGGCTTTGGGCAAGGTGATCTGGCCGCGTTCGGCAACGGTCGCTTCCATGCGGAGCCTTTGGACAAAGTCGGTATGTCTGAATGATACATACCTGTATGTGCATGCGCCAGCAAAAAGACGGTCCATGGGCAGCGAGCGGATACTCATCCACCCGTACCAACCCCAGGGCCTGCACCATCGACACCGATCCATCCACCGCGCCCACCCTGGCCACCCTGTCCAACGGCGTGCGCATCATCGCCATGCCGCTTGCGCACCTGCACACGGCGCGTGTCAGCGTCTTCGTGCGCAGCGGCAGTGCCCACGAAAGTCGGCGCTTGAACGGCATCAGCCACGTGGTGGAGCACATGGTGTTCAAGGGCACGGCGCGGCGCAACAGCCACCAGATCAACCTCGACGCCGAGCGCCTGGGTGCCGAGGTCAACGCGCATACCGACAAGGACCACACCGCCTTTCACATGCGCGGCCTGGCCGGCCACGCGCCGCAGTTCGTGGCCATGCTGGCCGACCTGGTGCTGCAGCCCACCTTCCCCGACGACGAACTGCAGCGCGAGCGCCAGGTGCTGCTGCAGGAAGTGGCGGAGGTTGACGACGACCCCATGGCCACCGCCTACAAGCTGTTCGACGGCGCCTGCTACGGCCTGCACCCGCTGGCCCAGGCGGTGATAGGCCAGCGTGCCAACATCGAGCGCTTCACACCGCAAGACCTGGCGGCCTGGGTGCAAGCACAGTTCACGGGCAACAACGTGCTGGTGGCGGTGGCCGGCGGCATGGACCTGGACGCCGTGGTGCGCGAGGCCGAATGCGCCTTCGCCGGCCTGCTGCCGGGCCAGGCCAACAGCGTGCTGGTGCCGGCGTTTGGCGGCGGCCTGCGCTCGCGCCGCGTGGCCGGCAGCAGCCAGACCCACGTCGTGCTGGGCTTCCCCATTCCGGCCCTGGCGCATGACGACCCCGCCGCCGAAGTGGCCGCGGCACTGCTGGGCGAGGGCATGAGTTCACCCCTGATGACCGAGCTGCGCGAGCGCCGCGGGCTGGTCTACCACGCGGCCTGCGCGGCCGATGTGCTGGACCTGTGCGGCCAGTTTGTCATCGAGGCCTCGGTGGCACCCGACAAGCTCGACGAGCTGCTGCGCGTGGTGGCCAGCTTGCTGCAAGCCCAGGGCGAGGCCACCGACCCCGTCGACCTGGAGCGCGCGCGCAACCAGATGGCGGTGCGGCGCATGCAGGTTCACGAGCGGCCGAGCCGCCGGCTGGAAGAGGCCGCCCTGGACTGGTTTGCGCTGGGCCGCGTGCGCGGCGCTGCCGAGCGCGCACAACGGCTGAACGCCGTGACGGCTGAACAGGTGCGCGCCGTGTTCCAGCGCCTGTGGGCCGGGCCGCTGGCACTGGCGCTGACCGGGCGGGTAGGCCCGACAGCACTGGACAAGGCCCGCCTGGCGCTGGGCCGCGGCGCGGTGTTGGCGCAGACGCACACGCAGTCGCAGTCGCAGACCCAGGCGCCCACGCCCACGCCCACGCCCACGCCTACGCCAAAGCAAGCAGCTGCCCTACCACCCGGCCTGCACTGACCCGCCAGCAGCCGATCGACCGACCTACGGCCAGAGCCCGCCCATCGCCTGCACATAACGCTCTGCCACCGCAGCGGCGTGCCGGTGCGCCCCCGCGGCAAGCACGCGCTGCCCGGCGACCCACACTTCACTGAACGCCGGCGCGTCGCTGGCAAAGACCAGTGCGTCCAGGGTGTGGCTGGCCGGCACGCCCAGCAGCCCGGGGCTGCGGGTGTCCATGACCAGCAGGTCGGCGCGCGCGCCGGGCACCAGGCCCCAGCGCTCGAACCCGGTCGCCGCGGCGCCGCCGGCCAGCACGCGGCCGAACAGCCGCGCGGCCGTCGAATGCATGCCCAGACCGGGCTGTGCCGCGACGTTGCGTTGGCGCAGTGTCAAGCGCTGCCCGTACTCCAACCAGCGCAGCTCTTCGGCCCAGTGGCGGCAGACCTGGCTGTCCGAGCCCAGCGACAGCGGCGTGCCGCTGGCCAGCCAGCGCGGCAGGTCGGCCAGGCCGTCGCCCAGGTTGGCCTCGGTGCTGGGGCACAGCACCACGCCGGCGCCGCTGGCGGCCACGGCGTCGACCTCTTGCGGCAGCGCGTGCGTGGCGTGCACCAGTTGCCAGCGCGCGTCCAGCGGCAGCTCGCGCGCCAACCACTCGATAGGCCGCGCGCCGGTGGTGGCCAGGCAGTCGGCGACTTCAGCGGTCTGCTCGGCGATGTGGATGTGGATGGGGCCGGCGTCGTCGGCCACGGCGCGCACCAGCGCTCGCAGCGAGGTCTCGGGCACGGCGCGCAGCGAATGCACGGCCACCCCGGCGCTGACGCACGGTGCGCCCAGTGCGCGCACGCCGTCGCGCAAGGCCAGCAACTGCGGCAGGTCGGTGGCAAAGCGGCGCTGCTCGTCGCGCAGCTGCGCTTGGCTGAAACCGGCACGCTGGTACAGCACCGGCAGCAGCGTCAGGCCGATTCCGGCGTCGACCGCCGCTTCGACCAGGGCGCGGCTCATGGCCAGCGGGTCGGGGCAGGGCGCACCCGTCTCGCTGTGGTGCAGGTAGTGGAATTCGCAGACCTGGGTGTAGCCACCGTGCAGCAGCTCGGTGTACAGCTGGGTGGCGACAGCGCGCAGTTGCTCGGGCGTGATGCGCAGTGCCACGCCGTACATGCGTTCGCGCCACGACCAGAAATCGTCGTGCGCGCCGCCGGCCGCGTCCAGCCGCTCGGCCAGGCCGGCAAAGGCGCGCTGGAAGGCGTGGCTGTGGGCATTGACCAGGCCCGGCAGCACCGGGCCGGGCAGCACCTGCGCCGCATCGGGCGCGGGCACGCCGGCCTGCACCGCGGCCCAGTGGCCGTTGGGGCCCACACGCAGCAACACCGCGTCGTGCCAGGCGCCGGCAATCCAGGCGCGTGGGGCCCACAGCAGCGCGCTGTTCATGCCGGCCTCCAGCCGACCAGGGTCTGCACCAGCTGGCGCAGCAGTGGCGTGACCTCGGCCGCACGGCCATCGTGCCAGGTGCAGGGCGGCGTTTCTTCCATGTAGGCGCGCCAGCACATCTCCAGCTGCACCGCGTGCACGCCCTGCTGCGGCCGACCATGCTGGCGCGTGATGTAGCCACCCTTGAAGCGGCCGTCCACCACGTGTGTGTAGCGCTGCTGCGCGGCGAACACACCGGCCAGCGCGTCGCGCAAGCTCGCCGCGCAACTGCTGCCTTGCACCGTGCCCAGGTTCATGTGCGGCAACGTGCCTTCAAACAGCCACGGCAGTTCGCTCTTGATGCTGTGGGCGTCGAACAGCACGGCGTGGCCGTGCGCGGTCTGCAGCCGCTGCAGTTCGCTCGCCAAGGCGTCGTGGTAGGGCTGCCAGCAGGTGGTGACGCGGCGTGCGATCTCGGCGGCGTCGGGCGCCATGCCGTCGCGGTACAGCGGCTCGCCGGTGAAGAAGCGTGTGGGGCACAGCTCGGTGTTGTTCTGCCCGGCGTACATGGGTGTGTTTTCGGGCGGGCGGTTCAGGTCGACGAGGTAGCGGCTGTGGGTGGGCACGATCAGGCTGGCGCCCAGGTCTTTCACGAAGGCGTAGAGCAGGTCGAGAAACCAGTCGGTGTCTTCCACATCCAGGGCGCGCGGCACGTAGCGGTGCTGCTGGTCGGGCGGGATGGCCATGCCGGCATGCGGCACGCTCACCAGCAGCGGCGTGCTGCCGCGGTGCAGGGTGAATGTCATGAAGTTGTCTCCAGCCCGGCGCACACCACGCGCCGGCAGGGGTTGTGGCCGAAGCGGTAGGCCAGCTCGCGCGGGTGGGCGGCGTCCCATACGGCGAAGTCGGCACGCAGGCCCGTGGCCAGCAGCCCGCGGTCGTGCAGGCCCAGCGCGCGCGCGGCGTTCACGGTCGCGCCGCGCAAGGCCTCTTCAGGCGTCAGGCGAAACAGCGTGCAAGCCATGTTCAGCATCAGCAGCAGCGACAGCGTGGGCGACGAGCCCGGGTTGTGGTCGGTGGCTATCGCCATGGGCACACCCGCCGCGCGCAGTGCGGTCACGGGCGGCAGCTTGGTTTCGCGCAGAAAGTAGTACGCGCCCGGCAGCAGCACGGCCACGGTGCCGGCCTGGGCCAAGGCGGCAATGCCTGTGGCCGACAGGTACTCAAGGTGGTCGCAGCTGAGTGCGCCGTAACGCGCCGCCAGCGTGGCGCCGCCCTGGTCGCTGAGCTGTTCGGCGTGCAGCTTCACCGGCAGGCCCAGGGCAAGCGCCGCCTGGAAGATGCGCTCGGTTTGCGACAGCGTGAAGGCTATGGTGTCGCAGAAGGCATCGACCGCGTCGACCAGCCCCAGCGCCTGCTGCGCCGCCAGCCAGCCGCACGCGGCGGTGATGTAGTCGTCGGCCCGGCCGCTGTACTCAGGCGGCAGGGCGTGCGCAGCCAGCGAGGTGGTGCGCACCGTCAGCGGCAGCTCGCGGCCCAGGCGCCGTGCCACGGCCAGGCAGCGTGCTTCGTGGTGTTCGCTCAGGCCGTAGCCGGACTTGATCTCGATCGTGGTCACGCCCTCGGCGGCCAGTGCGCGGGCGCGTGCTGCGGCCAACGTGAACAGCGTGTCGTCGTCGGCCGCCCGTGTGGCGGCCACCGTGGCGCGTATGCCGCCGCCGGCGCGTGCGATGTCTTCGTAGCTGGCGCCTTGCAAGCGCTGTTCGAACTCGGCCGCGCGGTCGCCGCCGTAGACCAGGTGGGTGTGGCAGTCGACCAGACCGGGCGTGACCAGCGCGCCGGCCAGGTCGTGCTCGGCGGCCGGCTTCAGCCCGGCGGGCAGATCGCGCTCGGCGCCGACCCAGCGCAAGCGATCGCCTTCCACGAGCAAGGCGCCGTCCTCGACCCAGCCCCAGGGCGTGCCCGTTTGCAGCGTGGCCAGGCGGGCGTGGCGCCACAGGGTCAGCGGCTTCATGGCGGCTTCAATGCGCATGCAAGTGCATGCTCAGCCACCAGGCCGGCCCACTGCCGCCGGTGCAGTGCCAGCTTTGGCCGGCGGCGTCGTCATGCCAGGCCAGCGATCCAGCGCTCAGCGCCAACTGCACAGTCGTGCCCGCGTGCAATTGCAGCGGGCCGGCGCTGAACACACCACGCCAGGCGGCGCTGCTGTGCCAGGGCACACCCGGCGCCACCGGCAGCATGTCGCCTAGGCCTGCGTGTTGCTGGACCATCAGGTTCAAATCGCGCGTCCCGCCGTCGATCAGGCGGCAAGCCGGGGCCGCCGCGCCGTCAAAGGTACAGGGCACGCTGTCGGGCGTGAGCAGCGCGCGGCGGCCGTCGAAGTCGAGCTCGACCCCGGCGCCTTCGATCACCGCAAACCAGCGCTGCACGCCGGGGAATGCCGAAAAGCCGCCGTCGCGCGTGATCTCGGCCACGCTGACACGCAGCTGCCACGGCACTGCGGCCGGCCAGGCCAGCAGCTCGCGCGTGAGGCCGCCGCCGTTGCGCCAGGGCTGCTCGGGCACGCTGGCGAGCTCGACCACGTTCATGGCTGGAACTCGCCATGCAGCCGGTACAGCGCGCCGGGGTGCACCAGGCGCGCCAGGGTGATGGCGGCGTCGCGGCTGAAGGTGCGCCGCACCACCACCAGGCAGGGCGCGGTGGCGGCGATGCCCAGCAAGGCGGCTTCTTGCGCCGTGGCGTGGCCGGACTCCACCGCGTACTGCGCGCGCCACAGCGCCGTGGTCGCGAACAAGTAGTGCGTGGGCGTGGTCTGCGTGAAGTCGGCCGCCAGGTAGTCGGGCGCACTGGCGGGGTTGACATAGCGGTCTTCGCACTGCAGCGCCACGCCGTTGTCGAAGTGAACGATGAGGGTGTGGAACACCGGCGCGGCAGGCGCCAGGCCCAGTTGGGCGGCCAGCGCCGCGGCGGCCGGCTCGGCGCGCTGCAGGTGCACGACGGCATGGTGGCGGTGGCCGCGCGATTCGATCTCTTCGTGCAGGTCGCGGATAGTCAGCGTGGACGACACCGGGTGCAGCGGTGCGGCAAAGGTGCCCAGACCTTGCTCGCGCGTGACCAGCCCTTGGGCCTGCAGCTCGCGCAGGGCGCGGTTGACGGTCATGCGGCTGACGGCAAAGCGCGCCACCAGCTCGGCCTCGGAAGGCATCAGCTCGCCCGGCGCCCAACGCCCGGCGGCCAGGCCGTCCAGCAGGTGCTGCTTGATGCGGGTGTACGGGGCGCCGGGCGAACGGACGGGGCGGGCGGGGGCAGCAGCCATGCGGCACATGCTACTTGCGCAAGCTTGTCTAGACAAGTAGAGTGCGACCCTGATCTGCCCAGGAGGAACCGACATGACCGAGCTGTCCGCCATCCACCACATTGCCCAGGGAGGCGCCGGCCTGCAGGCCGGCGCCGTTCGCGAGGCGACGGCCGGTCCGCAGGGACCGCCCGTCGGCCGCGCTCACCGCCCCGTGCGCGCGCCGCGCGGCAGCCAGATCGCTTGCGCCAACTGGCTCATCGAAGCCGCCTACCGCATGCTGCAGAACAACCTCGACCCCGAGGTCGCCGAGAACCCCGACGCCCTGGTGGTCTACGGCGGCATCGGCAAGGCGGCGCGCAACTGGGACTGCTTCGAGGCCATCCTTGAGAGCTTGCGCAATTTGAAGCCCGACGAGACCCTGCTGGTGCAAAGCGGCAAGCCGGTGGGCGTGTTCCGCACGCATGCCGATGCGCCGCGGGTGCTGATCGCCAACTCCAACCTGGTGCCCAAATGGGCCACCTGGGAACACTTCCACGAGCTCGACCGCAAGGGCCTGATGATGTACGGCCAGATGACCGCGGGCAGCTGGATCTACATCGGCAGCCAGGGCATCGTGCAGGGCACCTACGAGACCTTCGTCGAGGCCGGCCGGCAACATTACGGCGGAAGTCTGGCTGGCCGCTGGATCCTGACCGCCGGTCTGGGCGGCATGGGCGGCGCGCAGCCTCTGGCCGCCACGTTTGCAGGTGCGTGCAGCCTGACCATCGAGTGCCAGCAAAGCCGCATCGACTTCCGCCTGCGCAGCCGCTACCTCGACGAGCAGGCCGACGACCTGGACGACGCGCTGGCGCGCATTGCCAAGTACACGGCGCAGAAGAAGGCGGTGTCCATCGGCCTGCTGGGCAACGCGGCACGTATCCTGCCGGCGCTGGCCGAGCGCTGCATGCGCGGGCAAGCCATCCGGCCTGATCTCGTCACCGACCAGACCAGCGCGCACGACCTGATCCACGGCTACCTGCCGCCCGGTTGGAGCGTGGCGCAGTGGCGCGCCGCCGCCGCCGACCCGGCCCAGCACGCCGAGTTGACAGCCGCGGCAGCGCAGGGCTGTGCCGTGCATGTGCGGGCCATGCTGCAGTTCCAGGCCATGGGCGTGCCCACGGTGGACTACGGCAACAACATCCGCCAGGTGGCGCTGGACGCGGGCGTGAAAAACGCCTTTGACTTCCCGGGCTTCGTGCCGGCCTACATCCGCCCGCTGTTCTGCCGCGGCAAGGGGCCGTTCCGCTGGGTGGCGCTCAGCGGCGACCCCGAGGACATCCGCAAGACCGACGCGAAGATGAAAGAGCTCTTCCCTGCTCATTTGTCAGACTACGCGCACCTGCACCGTTGGCTGGACATGGCGCACGAGCGCATCGCCTTCCAGGGCCTGCCGGCGCGCATCTGCTGGATCGGCCTGGGCGAGCGCCACCGCGCGGGCCTGGCCTTCAACGACATGGTGCGCACGGGCGAGCTCAAGGCGCCCATCGTCATCGGCCGCGACCACCTGGACAGCGGCAGCGTGGCCAGCCCCAACCGCGAAACCGAGGCCATGAAGGACGGCAGCGACGCGGTGAGCGACTGGCCACTGCTCAACGCCTTGCTCAGCACCGCTGGCGGGGCCACCTGGGTCAGCCTGCACCACGGCGGCGGCGTGGGCATGGGCTACTCGCAGCACAGCGGTGTGGTCATCGTTTGCGACGGCACACTCGAAGCCGCCCGGCGCATCGAACGTGTGCTCTGGAACGACCCGGCCAGCGGCGTGATGCGCCACGCCGATGCCGGGTATGACGAGGCCGTGGCCTGCGCGCGCTCGCAGGGGCTGAACCTGCCCATGATCAACCCGGTGGGGCGCTGATGCTGCTGCGACCCGGACAACTCACGCTGGACGAGCTGCAGGCCGTGCATGCCGGTGCTCAGCCGCTGGTCATGGACGCGAGCGCACTGCCCGGCGTGCTGGCCAGCGCCGCCGTGGTGCGCGCCGCGGCCGAGGGCGATGCGGCCGTCTACGGCGTCAACACCGGCTTTGGCAAACTGGCCAGCACGCGCATCGGCGAGTCCGACCTGGCCACGTTGCAGCTCAACCTCATCCGCAGCCATTGCGTGGGCGTGGGCGCGCCGCTGGCAGCACCCGTGCTGCGCCTGATGCTGGCCACCAAGGCCGCCAGTCTGGCACGCGGCTATTCGGGCGTGCGGCCGCTCGTCATCGACACCTTGCTGGCCGTGCACAACGCCGGCCTGGTGCCGTTTGTGCCCAGCCAGGGCAGCGTGGGCGCCAGCGGCGACCTGGCTCCGCTGGCGCACATGACGCTGGCGCTGTTGGGCGAAGGCGAGTTCGTTGTGCATCAGGAGGGCCAGCCTGCGGCCAGCGTGGGCGTGCGCCAGCCCGCCGACCGTGCTGCGTGCACACCGCATCGCCCCGCTGGTGCTCAGCGCCAAGGAAGGCCTGGCGCTGATCAACGGCACGCAGACCAGCACCGCGCTGGCGCTGCACGCGCTGTTTGCTTTCGAGCCGGTGCTCGAATCGGCCCTGGTGATAGGCGCGCTCACGGTCGACGCCGCGCGCGGCAGCGACGCGCCCTTCGACCCGCGCATCCACGCCCTGCGCGGCCAGCCCGGGCAGATCGACGTGGCGCAGGTCTACCGCGCGTTGCTGGCCGGCAGCGCCATCCGTGCCTCGCACGCGAAGATGCGCCCCCAGGCCGACGCTGCGCGTCGACCGCCGCCCGAGGGGGGTGTCCAGCCCTGGCAAAGCCAGATGCTGGACGGCGACGACCGCGTGCAGGACCCGTACTGCCTGCGCTGCCAGCCGCAGGTGGTGGGCGCCTGCCTGGACCAGCTGCGCCACGCCGCCGGCGTGCTGCTGCGCGAGGCCAATGCCGTCACCGACAACCCGCTGGTGTTTGCTGACGACGCGGCCGACCGGGCGCTGGGCCGCCCCGAGCCCGGTCACGCCCCCTCGGGGGGCAGCGACCGCAGGGAGCTTGGGGGCACCATGCTCAGTGGCGGCAACTTCCACGCCGAACCCGTGGCGCTGGCCGCCGACGCCATGGCCTGCGCCATTGCCGAGGTGGGTGCCATTGCGGAGCGCCGCATCGCCATGCTGATCGACAGCAGCGTATCGCGCCTGCCGCCGTTCTTGAGCGCTGACGCCGGCCTGAACAGCGGCTTCATGATCGCCCACGTGACCGCGGCTTCGTTGGCGTCAGAAAACAAATCGCTGGCGCATCCGGCCAGTGTTGATTCACTGCCCACCAGCGCCAACCAGGAAGACCATGTCTCCATGGCGACCTTTGCTGCGCGGCGCTTGCAGCCCATGATCAACAACGTGGCGCACATCCTGGCCATTGAATGGCTGGCCGCCGCGCAAGGCATCGAGTTCCTGCGCCCGCTGGCCAGCTCGCCGCCGCTGGAAACCGCCCACGCGCTGCTGCGCCAGGGTGTGCCGGCGATGCCCACCGACCGTCACATCGCACCCGACATCGAGCACGCCAGCATGCTGGTGCACGGTGGCGCGCTGGGCGCTGTGCTGCGCGGTTTGCCCGGCTTGCCGGCGCTGTGGCGGCCTGGTTGATCAACCGCTGGGGCCGTGGGTGATCTACCGGCTGGGGGCCGATGCCGTGCTGCTGCTGCACCTGGGCTTCATTGTCTTTGTGCTGTTCGGTGCTGTCTTCGCGCGGCGCTGGCGCTGGTGGCCCTGGCTGCATCTGCCCGCCGCGGGTTGGGGCGTCTGGATCTCGGTGTCCGGTGCACTGTGCCCGTTGACACCGATGGAGAACTGGCTTCGTGCAGCGGCCGGGCAGAAGGGTTTTGAGGGCGGTTTCATCGAACACTACTTGCTGGCGCTGATCTACCCCGACGGTCTGACGCAACCCATCCAGTGGTTGCTGGCGGCCGTGGTGCTGGGGCTGAATGGGGCCTTGTACGCTTGGGCGTGGCGCGTAGGGCACTGTCGCCGATGGGGTCGCCGACGCCGCTGCTGACGGCGACGAGCGGTGAGCGCGGGGCTTGCGACAATCACGCGTTCAGGAGAACCCCGCCGTGACCCACATCCTTCAACACCTTCCCGCCGGCCAGCGCGTCGGCATCGCCTTCAGCGGCGGCCTGGACACCAGTGCCGCCGTGCACTGGATGCGCGCCAGGGGTGCAGTGCCCTGTGCCTACACCGCCCACCTGGGCCAACCCGACGAGAGCGACTACGACGAGATTCCGCGCAAGGCGTTGGCCTACGGCGCCGACATCGCGCGGCTGGTCGATTGCCGCGCGCAGCTGGTGGCCGAGGGCATCGCCGCCATCCAGTGCAGTGCCTTCCACATCTCCACGGGCGGCGCCACCTACTTCAACACCACGCCGCTGGGCCGCGCCGTCACCGGCACGGCGCTGGTGGTGGCCATGCGCGAAGACGGCGTCAACATCTGGGGCGACGGCAGCACCTACAAGGGCAACGATATCGAGCGCTTCTACCGCTACGGCCTGCTCGCCAACCCGTCCCTGAAGATCTACAAGCCCTGGCTGGACCAGACCTTCATCGACGAACTCGGCGGGCGCAAGGAGATGAGCGAATACCTCATTGCGCACGGCTT
>JANOLY010000065.1:0-1589 GCA_031420055.1 Burkholderiales bacterium
TTGAGCTCGAAGTCGGCATGTGCCAGCGGCAGGCAGGCGGCGGCCAGCAGCAGGGCCAGTGCGCGCAAGGCGGTCAGGGGGTGCTTGGTCATGGGCGGGCTTGCGAAGGGAGCAGGGCCGAATGATGGCCCGAGTCGGCCGTGGGCCTCAAGCATTGCTGATGCCCGAGGCCACATGCCCGGCGGGGACGTGCATTGCTGCACTCTCGATGTGGCCGGTCTGGTCGTCGAAGAAGAAGTCAGGCTCGAATTCGCGCAGGAACTCGCCTTTGGCCAGGCCGCCCAGGAACATGGCCTCGTCGACCTCGATGCGCCAGTCCATCAGCGTGCGCCCGGCGCGCACGTGCGCCGGGGCGCTGCGTGCGGGGACCCGCACGGTGCGGATGCGCATGCCGGCCACGGGAGAACTTTGCAGCCGGTGCAGCGCTTGCAGCAGTGGCTTGAAGGGGCCGGCGGGCAGGGGGGTGTCGGCGCGGTCGCGCTCATGGTTCTGAAACGCTGCCAGGCCGTCGCGCTGGAACACCACCTCGGCTTCGTCAGAGAACAGCACGGCGTCGCCGTCGAAGGCGATGCGCACCTCGTCCGGGTGCGCGGCCGAGGCGCGCGCGCTGTGCGGGTACACGCGCGCAGCCGGCACGCCCGCGCCCAGGGCCGAACGCACATCAGCCTCGTTCGTGCTGAGAAACAAGTTGGCCGCCAGCGGCTTCAGGTAACGCCAGGGGCTTTGGCCGCGCGTGAACACGCCGCGCTGCACCGTCAGCCCGTAGTGCTGGGCCGAGCGAAACACCCGCATGCCCGAGACCGGGTCGTTGCGCGACAAGATCACCACCTCCACCCGCGGCGCATCGGCATTGAAGGCCAGCAGCTTGTTGACCAGCGAAAACGCCACACCCGGCCGCGCCGGCTGCTCCACGCGCTGCAGTTGCAGCTGCATGTAGGCGCGGTCGTCGCCGGCCTCGAAGACGCGGTTCTCTTCTTCGAAGTCGAACAGCGCGCGCGACGAGATGGCGACGACGAGCTGGCCGTCCAGGGATGCAGGCATGGTGCGCGAATGGTACGCGCGGGGCGGCGTTTCATCGTGCTGCCACATGAGCCCGGCAAAGTACCCGTTATTGGCGCGTTACGCGCCTTGCGGCCCGGGAGACTGACCATGTCGGAACCACTGCACAGCCACATCGCCAGCGATCGCTGCCAGCGCGCGCGCAGCACCGAATGGGCCGACACGCTGCCGGCGCTGTTCCGCAGTGAGGGCTTCTTCGAGGACCTGGCGGCCGAGCCCTTGCCCGCGCCGCGCATCCTGCGCGTTGCGCCGCGGGTGTCGGGCCGGCCGTGGGTGGGGGTACTCGTCTCTGCGCTGGGCTTGCGCCGGGCTTGATCGCGCCGGTGGTGCCGGCCACGGCATCATCGCGGCATGCTTGAGATACACGATCTGCAATTCAGCTGGCCCGGCGCCAGTGACGCCAGTGGCCGGCTGGCCATCGAGCGACTGTCCCTGGCCGCCGGCCGCACCGCCTTCCTGTACGGCCCCAGCGGCTGCGGCAAAAGCACCTTGCTGGGCTTGATGGCGGGGGTGCTGGTGGCGCAGGCTGG
>JANOLY010000066.1:0-6319 GCA_031420055.1 Burkholderiales bacterium
TGGCTGCAGTGTGAGCCGCTGCGCGCGCTGGCCCTGGCCGAGGTCTGGCCCCGGCTGCTGGATGTCGTGGCCTGGCTGCAGGCCCACCCGCGCCCGGGCATCTACCTGCGCCAAGTGGACCTGCCCGGCATCCACAGCAAGTTCATCGAAACCCAGCGCGGCGTGCTGGCCGAGCTGCTGGACCAGGTGCTGCCGGCCGATGCCGTGGACCCCACGCTGGGCGGCGCGCCGCAGTTCGCGCGCCGCTACGGCTTTCTGGACAAGCCGCTGCGCGTGCGATTGCGCTTTCTGGACCCGGCGCACCAGTCCTGGGTGCCTGGCACCGATGCCGACTACACCGTCTCGCAAGCGGCCTTTGCCCGGCTGGTGCCTGCTGTGCGGCGTGTCTTCATCACCGAAAACGAGATCAACTTCCTGGCCTTCCCAGCGGCTGCACAAAGTCTGGTGGTGTTTGGTGCGGGCTACGGCTTTGACGCCCTGGCGCAGGCCGCGTGGCTGCACGGCTGCAGCGTGCATTACTGGGGCGACATCGACACCCACGGATTCGCGATCCTCGACCAATTGCGCGCGCACTTCCCGCAAACGCAGTCGTTCCTGATGGACACGGGCACGCTGCTTGCGCACCAGGCGCAGTGGACCGCTGAGCCGCAACCCACGCAGCGCGATTTGCCGCGCTTGAACGATGCCGAGCGCCGGCTCTATGACGAGCTGCGCTGGCGCCGGCTGCGCGACGAGCCACTGCGGCTGGAACAAGAACGCATTGCCTTCGGTTGGGTGCAGACGGCGGTGCAAGCCCTGAGCTTGCCGTAGTGCGGCGGCTGCAACAATCGGTCGCGTCCAGCAACCCAGACTCCACCATGCGCACAGCCAATAAGACCGCAGACCGGGCAACACGGCCGGCCAAGCCCCCTGCAGAACCACGTTTGTCGCGCACCCGCCGCCCTGAGGCCTTGCCGGTGGCCGACTGGCAAGCCGCCTTGCGCCGCCAGTTCGGGCGTGAGCAGCCCTTTACCTGGCGCAACCTGGGCGCCGAGCCGGTGTTTTCCACCTTCCGCATCGACAACCCCGAAAGCGGCACGCACCAGCACGTCACCATCCGTGGTCTGGCGCCGGGGCACAGCCAGTGCACCTGCTGGGACTACACCACCAACCACCTGGGCACCTGCAAGCACATCGAGTTCACCCTGGCGCAGCTGCAAGAACGCCGCGCCGGCAAGGCAGCGCTGGCGCGTGGCCATGCGGCGGCGCACAGCGAAATCCGGCTCGACTACATGGGCGCACGCCAGCTGCGCCTGCACCCCGGCGCCGCCTGCCCGCCCAAGCTGCTGCAGCAGGCGCAGCTGAGCTTCGATCGCGCCGCCGGTTGGGCGCTGCCGTGGAGCCGCCTGGCCGATGTCGGCACGCTGGCGCAAGCGGCCCAGGCGGCCGGGCATGAGCTGCGCGTGGGCGACGATGTCTGGGCCTTCATCGCCCAAGTGCGTGACGCTGAACAGCGCCAGCACACTCTTGCCCAGGCCTATCCCAAGGGCATCCATGACAAGGCCCTGCACAAGCTGCTGAAGGCGCGCATGTACCCCTACCAGGTCGAAGGCGCGCTGTTCGCCGCGCGTGCCGGCCGCGCCCTGCTGGGCGACGAGATGGGCCTGGGCAAAACGGTTCAGGCCATCGCTGCTGCCGAGTTGATGGCGCGCCACTTTGGCGTGCAGCGGGTGCTGGTGGTGTGCCCCACTTCGCTCAAGCATCAGTGGAAGGCCGAGTTCGCAAAGTTCGCCGACAGGCCGGCGCAAGTCATCCACGGCCTGCGCGCAAAGCGCCAGGGCCAGTACGCGCAAGACACCTTCTGCCGCATCGTCAACTACGAGATGCTCGCGCGTGATGCCGATCTCATCGATGCCTGGGCGCCCGACCTCGTCATCGCCGACGAAGCGCAGCGCATCAAGAACTGGAACACGGTGGCCGCGCGCGCGCTCAAGCGCATCCACACCCCCTACGCGCTGGTGCTGACCGGCACGCCGCTGGAAAACCGGCTTGAAGAGTTGATCTCCATCGTGCAGTTCGTTGACCAACACCGGCTGGGCCCAACCTGGCGGATGCTGGATGAACACCAGTTGCGCGACGATGTCGGCCGTGTCATCGGCTACCGCGCGCTGGGGCAGATCCAGCAGACGCTGGCGCCGGTGATGCTGCGCCGGCGCAAGGCCGAAGTGCTGACGCAGCTGCCCGAGCGCGTGGATAGTCGCCTGTTCGTGCCGCTCACGCCAGAGCAGCGTGTGCACCACGACGAGAACGGCGAGATCGTCACGCGCATCGTGGCGCGTTGGCGCAAGACCGGTTTTCTGTCGGACGTGGACCAGCGCCGCTTGCAATGCGCGCTGCAAAACATGCGCATGGCCTGCAACAGCACCTTCTTGCTCGACCACGAAACCGACCACGGCCACAAGGCCGATGAGCTGCTGACGCTGCTGGACGAATGGCTGGAAGACCCCGCGGCCAAGGTGGTGGTGTTCAGCCAGTGGCTGGGCACGCACGAGATCATCCGCCGCCGCCTGGCCCACCGGCCCTGGGGACATGTGCTGTTCCATGGCGGCGTGCCTGGCGAGCAGCGCGGCGCGCTGGTCGAGCGTTTCCACAACGATGCCGATTGCCGCATCTTCCTGAGCACCGACGCCGGCGGTGTCGGTCTGAACCTGCAGCACGCCGCGGCGCTGGTGGTCAACATGGACCTGCCCTGGAACCCTGCGGTGCTTGAACAGCGCATCGGCCGCGTGCACCGCATGGGCCAAGCACGCGGCGTGCAGGTGGTCAACCTCATCGGCCAGGGCAGCATCGAAGAAGGCATGCTGGGCGTGCTGGCCTTCAAGAAGAGCTTGTTTGCCGGCGTGCTAGACGGCGGTGCAAGCGAGGTCTTCCTGCATGGGACGCGGCTGTCCAGCTTCATGAAGAGCGTCGAACAGGTGGCCGGGGCGATGGGCGCGGACGAAGAAGGCGACGACGAGGACGGGCAGGGCGGCGCGGGTGCAGCGCCAGCACGCGGGCCGGCCGCGTCCGAGCAAAGTGATTCCCAACAGGCCGCAGCCCGCGTCAGCGCGACCGATGCACCGACGAATGCACCTGCCGCCTTGACGGCGCTGCCACACGACGCTGCTGATGATGATGGTGATGGTGGCGGTGACACGGGTCCGACAACCACCCGCAGCCCACAGGCGGCTGACCCCTGGGCCGACCTGCTGCAACTCGGCGCGGCCCTACTGCAGGGCTTGGCCGCCCAGCGTCAGCCCGGTGCTGCGCCGCTGGTCCGTGTCGAGCGCGACCCCGAGTCGGGTCAACCCAGCCTGCGCATCCCCATGCCCGATCCGGCGCTGTTGCAGCAGTTGGCCAAGGCCCTGGAGCCATGGCTGAAAGCTTGATCGCACCGCCCGCGACCAGCCATCAGACCAGGTCGCTGTCCATCAGGAGAGCGACAGACTGCAAATCTCTCTGGTTTTCGAACTTGGTGACGCGCGTTGGACGGCCACTCGCCGTCAACTCTTTGGTGGCTTGAACGGGTTCAGTACCCGAACCTTGAACTGGGCAAAGTCGGCGACATTGCGCGTCACCACGGTGAGGTTGTGGACGGCGGCGGTCGCCGCGATCATCGCGTCCTCGTACAGGGTGTCTGATCGGCGGTGCATCAGGCGGGCCCAGGTCCGCAACGTCGCGCCGTCCATAGGCAGCACGTTGTAGGACTGGGCGACAAGTTCGAGCCAAGCCTCGATCTCGACAGCTTTGGAGGCATCCTGATCTCGGGTCAGTTCTACGCCAGCCTGGATCTCGCCGAGCGTGACCGCGGACAGATGAAGATCAGCATCCTCGGTCGACTGGAGCCAGGCGACCACGCCGCCATGGGGACGTGGCTTGCGCAGTTCGCAGACGATGTTGGTGTCGAGCAGGTACATGCGCGTTAACCCACCTCGGTGACCTTGCGCCTGCGGGCGGAGCCTCGCGCAGGAATCAAGAGGTCGGCGCGGACTTCATCCGAAAGCAGCAGTTGCTTCAGCGATGGGCGGGCAGCGGCCTGGAGGCGCCTCCACTCATCGACCGGCACCAGGACCGCGGCCTCAGCGCCGCGCTTGGTGACCATCTGCGGGCCCTCGGCCATGCAGGCGTCGAGGAACTCGCTGAACCGCGCCTTCGCGTCTTTTTGAACGTGGCCGCATGGCCTGCCGCCACCAGGCCACGCTGCGAATGGCCCATCGGGTAGCCGCTATGCCGCTATGCCCGAGAAGCGCCGAGCGCTTGAGGTCCTTCGCGTCGAGCTCGATCGCGTGGCGGACGGTGACCACGGCGAGATCGGCCGAGGTCAGACGCCTCTCAAGGCGAGTCTTGCTACAAGGGGCGGCGAACCAAACTGACGATATTGACTAGAAGTACTACAATACTGTCAACTTCATCAAAGTGCCGCCCGATGAGCAAGACAACTTCTTCCGCCGCGCTTCTGGACGGCGTCCTGACGCTCCAGCCCTGGGCCCCCGGGGCAGGCACTGGTCCGCGCTCGTCTGCGCCTGGCCAGTCTGGGCACACCTACCTGATCCGGGTCCAGAGTGACGTGTTGTCCAAGGTTCTGGAAGCGGTCGTGCCGGTGCTCGGCCGGTTGCTGTCGGAGAAGACCTCCGAAGTGCGCGAACAGAAGCTCGAAGCGCTGGTCGATTTCATGGCCGGGCAGATGGTCGTGCCGAGTGCCGTCGATACCCAGATGGCGCAGCGGCTCGCCGCGCGCCATGCGCGGGTGCTGAACGAGTTTGGTTTCATCAGCGCAGAGCACCTGGCTGACGCGAACCAGTCGCGCGCCGCGAACCGCAACGCGCTGGCCGACAACTGGAAGAAGCGCCGCCAAGTGTTTGCGGTTCGCCATCGGGACGAGTCGGGCAAGCAGCGCGAGGTCTTCCCGCTGTTCCAGTTCGACGACCACAAGCCGATCAAAGCGGTGCAGGGCGTGCTCGCAGCCTTTGGCGAGCGCAAGGCGCCGTGGAAGATCGCGCTGTGGTTCACATCGAACAACGGCTGGCTGCCGGGGCAGGCACGACCGGTGGACCTGCTGGCCTCGGCGCCGGACGCAGTGGTGCAGGCGGCCCAGCGTGATGCGGCGGGGAGCGGCGCTTGAGTTGTAGGCCGCCGCCATCGAACCTTGCGAAGCTCGACCCGTTGATCGAGCCCTGGCCGGCCGGGCAGTTGATTCACGTGATTCACGATGCGGCCTTCGACCCGCAGAGCTTCAATCCCGGCGTCGATGCCGCTGGCAAGCCGCGCAACCCGACCCGCTTCGCGCCGATCCGAAGCGCCAAGGGGCGCGTCGTGCCCTACCTGTACGGCGGCTCGTCACGTGACGGCACCATCTTCGAGACGGTGTTCCACAACGTGCCGATCGATGCGCCCGACAAGTTCGTGGACCTGGGCGACTTCGCGAATCGTGCCTACGGTCAGATCGTGCCCCAGCGTGATCTGCGCCTGGCCAATCTGACCACCGACGGTCTGCACCGTCTGAAGGTTCCCAAGTCAGAGCTGATTGCCAGTGCGCCCATCGACTACCCCGACACGGCCAAGTGGGCCGAGGCATTCCACCGCCAGTGCCCCGACGTGGACGGCCTGTTCTGGATGTCACGCCAACGCGATCGCGACCAGGCGCTGGTGCTGTTCGGTGACCGCGTGGGCTCAGCGTTGACAGGCACGCGCGTGAGTGGTGCGCTGCGCGTCGACGATGCCTTGCGCCAGGCCATCATTGCACTGGCGCTACGGGTGGGAATCGAGGCGTCGTGAGGCACTTGCAACCTGAAAGCCAGCACGAAGACCGAGCACGTGTTTCGGCGATCACGGACGCTGTTTTGGCGTGATCGCGGACGGGCGCGGAGGTGCTCACAAGCGAAGCAATCACTGCAGCTCAGGCGTCCGCAATCAGCCTGAAACGGGCTATTGCGACGCGGTTGGGGTGGTGTCCAGTGCAGACTGGTTCACCGGGTGGTGGTCGGCGCCGAACTGCCCCGTTCCCAGGCTTGCCTCGGCGCTTGCCGGCGGAACCGCCATCGTCCGCCATCGGTGTGCCGTTGGCCCGGGTGGCGGGTTTCGCAATGCCGGTCAGGCGAACTGAAGTTCGATCTTTCCGGTGCGGCGACGCACGGGGCCGACGACGATCTTCACGTCGTGGCCCAGCTTCGTGACCAGCTCAAGCAGCTTGGCCTCGCTGACGCCGCGGAACTGGCCGCGGGTGATGCGCGACACCTTGGACTGATCGATGCCGAGCAATTCGGCGGCACCCTGTTGGCTCAGGCGGCGCGCCTTGATGGCG